>NZ_WYCT01000120.1 GCF_011008945.1 Streptomyces harenosi | reverse complement strand
CGCCCGCCCCCCGGCCCCGGCCGGGCGCGGGTGCGCCGGCGCGTCCGGCGGCCCGCCCGCCGGGGCCCGGTCCGGCCGCGGCCCGTGCGGCCCGTCACCGCGGCGCCGGCGCTGCCCGGGGCCGCCGTGGCGCCCCGCGGGCGGGGGCCGGCCGTACGGGAGCGGCCGGGTGGCCGCCCGGGAAGCCGTGCCCGCGCGGGCTCGCGAGGTCCGTGCGACGGCCGGGGGCACGCCCGTGACCGTGCCCCTGCGGCCCTCCGTGCTCTGCCCGGCCGCCCGGATCTGCGCCGGTGTGGTGGCGGTGCTCTGCCTCACCGCCACCGTGCGCACCGGGCTGGCGGAGCGGCCCGTCGCGCTGGCCTTCGGCGGGCTCATCGCCCTCGGCGAACTCACCCGGCGGCCCACCGCCGAGGTCAGGGAGACCGCGCCGCTGGGCGCCGCCGGAGCGCTCTCCTACGCGCTGCTCGGGGACCACGCCGGACAGCCCACGCACCACGGCGTCGCCCAGACCGTCACCGTGGTGCTCGCCGCCACGCTGCTGGGCAGCGTGCCGCACGTCGCCCGCGGCGAGGGGAGCACCCGCGACCACCTGGCCCGGCGGGTGCTCACCGTCGCCTTCGCCGCCGGCTGTTTCCAGCCGCTGTTCAACCAGGGGACCCTGGCCGGCTGGGGCGGCCCCGCCTACGCCCTGCTGCTGCTCGGGCTGCTCGCCCTGACCACGCTCTGCGACGCCCTGCTCACCGCGGTGCGCGCGCACACGCGCACCGGGTGGCCCTTCGGCCCGCTGCTGCGCGAGGAGGTGCGCGGCATGGCCGGCATCACCTCCGCGGTGTGCGCGACCGGCGCCGTGATGGCCCTGGCGGTCGCCGTGGTGGGGCTGTGGGCGCTGCCGGTCTTCTCCGTGCCCCTGCTGCTGGCCCAGCTGTCGCACCGGCGCTACGCCGCCGTCCGGGCCACCTACCGCCAGACCATCGCCTCCCTGGCCCGGGCCACCGAGATCGCCGGGTACACCCCGGCCGGGCACGCCCGCCGCGTCGCCGCGCTCGCGGTGGCCGTCGGGCGGGACCTGGGACTGTCCGGTGCCGAGCTGACGGTGCTCGAGTACGCGGCCCTCATGCACGACATCGGCCAGCTCAGCCTGGTCGACCCGGTCCCGGCCGGGGCCACCGCCTGTCTGCCCCCGGCCGAGCAGCGGCGCATCGCGCGGCTGGGCGGCGCCGTGGTCCGCCGGACCGGCGCGGGCTGCGAGGTCGCCGTGGTGGTCGAGCGGCAGGCCGACCCCTGCGGGGAGCAGCCGCTCGCCGCCCGGATCGTACGGGCCGTCAACGCCTACGAGGAGAGGGCGCGGGACGCCGGTCCGGGCGGCCACCGGGCTGCCCTGGCGGAGCTGCGGCCGGCCCCCGCGGGCGACTACGCTCCCGAGGTGGTCGCGTCCCTGGCCCGGGTGGTGTCCCGGCAGGAGCCCGCCGGACGCGGCGGCCAGGACCGGCGACGGCGGGCACGCGGGCGGTCTGACCCGCCCCGGGGCTGGGTAACCCATGGGTAATGAGCGCCCTCGCATCCGCACGTGGTTGGATGCGAAGAAGAGGGTGTACGGGGGCGCAGCAGGGCACAGCCGGGCCCACTCCACGGAACTGGCAGGCGGGAATCGTGAGGATCTTCGGCAAGGGACGGCACCGGCCCTCCGCCTCCTGGCGGCAGGCCACCGACCGCGCGTTCACCCTGATCGGTGACGGTCGGTACGAGGACGCGGGCGCGCTGCTGACGCGGGCCGCCGACCTGGAGCCGTGGCTGTCGGAGTCGTGGTTCAACCTCGCCCTGCTGCACAAGTTCCGCCACGACTGGGAGCAGGCCAGAGCGGCCGGCCTGCGGGCCGTGGCCCTGCTGGACCGGGACGCCGGGGCGCCGGACTGGTGGAACGTCGGCATCGCCGCGACCGCACTGCAGGACTGGCCGCTGGCCCGCCGGGCCTGGCAGGCGTACGGGCTGCGGGTGCCGGGCGAGGCGACCGGCTCCGGCGAGCCGCTCGGCATGGACCTGGGCAGCGCGGCCGTGCGGCTCTCCCCCGAGGGGGAGGCCGAGGTGGTGTGGGGGCGGCGGCTGGACCCCGCCCGCATCGAGGTGCTGTCCATCCCGCTGCCGTCGTCCGGCCGGCGCTGGGGCGAGGTCGTCCTGCACGACGGCGTGCCGCACGGGGAGCGGACCACCTCCGCCGGGCACACCTACCCGGTCTTCGACGAGATCGAGCTGTGGGCGCCCTCGCCCGTCCCCACCTGGGTGGTCCTGCTGGAGGCGGCCACGGAGGCCGACCGGGACGCCCTGGAGCAGCTCGCCGCCGACGCCGGTTTCGCCGCCGAGGACTGGTCGTCCTCGGTGCGGCTGCTGTGCCGGATGTGCTCGGAGTCCCGGATGCCGTCCGACGAGGGCGACGGGGAGCACCTCGACCCGCACGACCACAGCGAGCCGGGGCACCCCGGGCCGCTCGGCCACCGCACCGACGGGCAACTGTGGGTACCGGAGCGGGAGTGCGGGGTGGCGGCGCCGGCGGCGCTGGTGCGGGGACTGCTGGACGGGTGGGTGGCGGACAGCCCGGATTCCCGGGACTGGCGGGATCTCGAAGAGGTCTGCTGAGCAAGTCGCCGAGGGCGCCGGGGCGCCGGGGCGGACGCCGTACCCTGTATCAGCATCACCCCCTGTTTTCTAGGAAGGCGTACGTCGGTCATGGCTCAGCAGGACACCGATCAGCAGCGCGCGGGCGTTCTCCCCGTGGACGACGAGGGATACGTCATCGACACGGAGGACTGCGAGGAGCGCGAGGCGGCCTGGCGCGAGCGCGGCACCTCGCGTCCGATCACGGTGGTCGGCAACCCGGTGCTGCACAAGGAGTGCAGGGACGTCACCGACTTCGGTGAGGAGTTCCAGCAGCTCGTCGCGGACATGTTCGCCAGCCAGCGCACCGCCGAGGGCGTGGGCCTGGCCGCCAACCAGATCGGCGTGGACCTGAAGGTCTTCGTCTACGACTGCCCGGACGACGAGGGCGTCCGCCACGTCGGCGTGGTGTGCAACCCCAAGCTGGTGGAGCTGCCGGCCGAGTCGCGCCGGCTGGACGACAGCAACGAGGGCTGCCTGTCGGTGCCGACCGCCTACATGCCGCTCGCCCGCCCCGACTACGCCGAGGTGACCGGGCAGGACGAGCAGGGCAACCCCATCAAGGTGCGCGGCACCGGGTACTTCGCGCGGTGCCTCCAGCACGAGACGGACCACCTGTACGGCTCCCTCTACATCGACCGGCTCTCCAAGCGCGACCGCAAGAACGCGCTGCGGCAGATGGCCGAGAACGAGCCCCGTTACCCGGTGGTCGCCAACGACTGAGCGGCCCACGGGCCCACGGCTCGACCGCCCGCGGCGCCCGTCCGGGATTCCTTCCCGGGCGGGCGCCGTTCGCGTGCGCCCGCGCGGCCGGCGTCGTTCGCCTGCCCGTCGCCTGCCCGATCCCTCCCGCTCTTCCCCTGATCCATAACCTGCCACACAAGGGGAGAATTCAGACGCGTCGGGGCGGCGAGTAGAGCAAATCCGTTCCCAGAGCCGTCCGTTGTGGTGCTGAATGGTGAGGGCGGCGAAACACGACGGCGCGCGTCCCGCTCGGCGCGAGGGGTGCGCCGACCGGCGGCTGAGAGGGGTTTGTCCGTGCACGATTTCCCACGCGGCTCCACAGCGGCACCGGCGGCGGTCGCGGTTCCGCCATCGCTCGCTCTGCCGGTGATCGAGTCGTCCTTTCCCCGGCGACGGCATCCGTATTGGCCCAGGCTTCAGGAGAGGACCCGCGGCTGGCTGCTCGAAAAGCGGCTGATGTCGGCGGTCCAGGTGGCGGAACACGCCGATGGCCTGTGCTACACGGACCTGATGGCCGGGTACTACCTCGGCGCGCCCGACGAGGTCCTCCAGGCGATCGCGGACTACAGCGCGTGGTTCTTCGTCTGGGACGACCGGCACGACCGTGACATCGTCCACGGGCGGGCCGGCGCCTGGCGGCGGCTGAAGGACCGGCTGCACGCGGCGCTGGACCGCCCCCGGGACCATCTGCGCCACGAGGACGCGCTGGTGGCGGGGTTCGCCGACAGTGTGCTGCGGCTCTACGCGTTCTCGCCGGCCACCTGGAACGCCCGGTTCGCGCGGCACTTCCACGCGGTGATCGAGGCGTACGACCGGGAGTTCCGCAACCGCACCCGGGGCGTCGTCCCCGGCGTCGCGGAGTACCTCGAACTGCGCCGGCTCACCTTCGCCCACCGGATCTGGACCGACCTGCTGGAGCCGAGCGCGGGAGTCGAACTCCCGGAAACGGTGCGGAAACATCCCGCATACCGGAGGGCGGCACTGCTGAGCCAGGAATTCGCCGCCTGGTACAACGACCTCTGCTCGCTGCCCAAGGAATTGGCGGGCGACGAGGTGCACAATCTCGGAATCAGTCTCATCACGCATGAGGGACTGACGCTCGAAGAAGCGATTTCGGATATCAGGCGGCGCGTCGAGTACTGCATCGACGCATTCGTGCCGGCCGAACGCGACGCCTTACGTCTGGCCGACGAACTGGCCGACGACGGAACGGTGCGCGGAAAGGAACTCGGTGCCGCCGTGCGGGCCTGCGTCGGAAACATGCGGAACTGGTTCAGTTCCGTCTACTGGTTCCACCACGAGTCCGGCCGGTACCGGGTCGACAGTTGGGACGACCGCTCCACACCCCCGTACGTCGACAACGAAGCGGCAGGTGGAAAATGACCGTCGGATCCTCTCCCGAGTCCCCGGCCACGCCCGGACGGGCCACGCCCCCGTCCTCCGACGGCCGGCCCCAGGCGGAACTGCGCGAACCGCCCGTGGCGGGCGGCGCGCTGCCGTTCGTCGGCCATGGCTGGAAACTGGCCCGCGACCCGCTGGCCTTCCTCTCCCAGTTACGCGACCACGGCGACGTCGTCCGGCTCGAGCTCGGCCCCAAGACCGTGTACGCGGTCACCACGCCCGCCCTCACCGGCGCGGTGGCGCTGAGCCCCGACTACATCATCTCCGGGCCGCTGTGGGAGTCCCTGGAGAGCCTGCTCGGCAAGGAGGGCGTGGCCACCGCCAACGGCCCCCTGCACCGGCGCCAGCGCCGCACCATCCAGCCGGCCTTCCGGCTCGACGCCATCCCCGCCTACGGGCCGATCATGGCGGAGGAGGCGCAGGCGCTGGTGGAGCGCTGGCGCTCCGGCGCCGTCCTCGACATCACCGCGGAGGCCTTCCGGGTGGCCGTCCGCGTCTCCGCCCGCTGCCTGATGCGCGGCAGCTACATGGACGACCGGGCCGACCGGATCTGCGGCGCCCTCGCCACGCTCTTCAGCGGTATGTACCAGCGCATGGTCCTGCCGCTCGGCCCGCTGTACCGCATTCCGGTTCCGGCGAACCTCGAATTCAACCGGGCGCTGGCCGACCTGCACCTCCTGGTGGACGAGATCGTCGCCGACCGGCGGGCGAGCGGTCAAAAGCCGGACGATCTGCTGACGGCTTTGCTGGAGGCGAAGGACGACAATGGCGATCCCATCGGGGAGCAGGAGATCCACGATCAGGTCATCGCCATCCTCACCCCCGGAAGCGAAACCGTCGGTTCCATGATCATGTCCCTGCTGCTGGTGCTCACCGAGTACCCGGAACTCGGGGACAAGATCCGCGACGAGGTGAAAAGCGTCGTGGGGGAGCGGCCCGTCGCATTCGAGGACGCCCGGAAGCTGACGTTCACCGCGAACGTCATCGTGGAGACTATGCGTCTGTATCCTGCCGTATGGATATTGACGCGCCGGGCGGTGAACGACACCGAGCTCGGCGGGTACCGCATTCCCGCCGGAGCCGACCTCGTCTACAGCCCGTACGCGATCCAGCGCGACCCGCGTTCCTTCGAGCGGCACGGGGAGTTCGACCCGGACCGCTGGCTTCCGGGCCGGTCCGGGGACGTGCCGAAGTACGCCATGAGCCCCTTCGGCGTCGGCAACCGCAAATGCCCGAGCGACCACTTCTCGATGGCCGAGCTCACGCTGATCACGGCGGCGATCGCGTCCGCCTTCCGATTCGAGCAGGCGCCCGGCTCCGACGCCCGCCCCCGTATCGGCATCACCCTGCGCCCGCGCCGCCTGCTGGTGCGCGCCCTGCCCCGGTGACCTGACGTCCCGGCGCGCGCTCAGGCCGCCTGCGGGCCCCGGAACGCGCGCCGGTAGGCGTTCGGGGTGGTCCCCAGCGCCCGGGTGAACTGGTGGCGCAGCGCCGCCGCCGTCCCGAACCCGGTGCGCCAGGCGATGGTGTCCATCGTCTCGTCCGTCGCCTCCAGCAGATGCTGCGCGAGCAGCACCCGCTGGCGCAGGATCCAGCGGTAGGGGGTCGTCCCCGTCTCCTGCTGGAAGCGGCGGGCGAAGGTGCGCGGGGCCATGTGGGCGCGGGCGGCGAGCTGTTCGACGGTGACCTCCTGGTCCAGGTGCTGCTCCATCCAGGCCAGCACCTCGCCGACGGTGTCGCAGGCCGCGCGCGGCAGCGGCCGTTCGATGTACTGCGCCTGACCGCCGTCCCGGTGCGGCGGTACGACCATCCGCCGGGCGATCCTGTTGGCGACCTCCGGCCCCTGCTCCTTGCGCACCAGGTGCAGGCAGGCGTCGATCCCGGCGGCCGTGCCGGCGGAGGTGATCACCGGGTCCTCGTCGACGTAGAGGACGTCCGGCTCGACGACCGCCCGCGGGTACTGGCGGGCCAGCTCGCGCGCGTGGTGCCAGTGCACGGCGCAGCGCCGGCCGTCCAGCAGCCCGGCGGCGCCCAGCACGAACACCCCCGAGCAGACGCTGAGCACCCGCGTCCCCCGCTCCACGGCCCGCACCAGCGCCCGGAGCAGCCGGGGCGGGTACTCCCGGCGCACGAAGTCGCTGCCGGCCGGCACCGCGATCAGGTCGGCCTCCTCCAGCCGGTCCAGCCCGTACGGCGTGGAGACGGTCAGCCCGCCGACGTGGGTGGCCAGCGCCGGGCCCTCGGCGGAGACCACGGCGAAGTCGTACACCGGCAGGCCGTTGTCGCTGCGGTCGACACCGAACACCTCGCAGACGACGCCGAGTTCGAAGGGGTGCACGCCGTCGAGGAGGACGGCCGCCACGTTCTGCAGCATGCCGCCAGTCTGCTGCACGGGTGGCAGGAAATCGAGGTCTTACGGCAGTCCTGCCACTGCCGGTCAGGAGTGTCCGGCGCGACAGTGGTGGCATGACCGCAGAACAGACAGAAGCCCTGATCGGAATGGCGGCGACCGTCGCCCTCCTGGTCCTCATGATCCTCCCCTCGCTGGTCGGCATCGCGCGCGAACGGCGCATCGACCGGCAGCTCAGGCAGGCGGAGGAGGCCCGGGAGGGCGAGCGGACACGGAAGGAGACTCAGAAGTCCTCGTCCAGGTCGACGGTGCCCTCCACCGCCACCTGGTACGCCGAAGGACGCCGCTCGAAGAAGTTGGTCAGCTCCTGAACACCCTGGAGCTCCATGAAGGAGAAGGGGTTCTCGGAGCCGTGCACCGGGGCGAAGCCGAGGCGGGTGAGCCGCTGGTCGGCGACGCACTCCAGGTACTGCCGCATCGAGTCGGTGTTCATCCCCGGCAGGCCGTCCCCGCACAGATCGCGCGCGAACTGGAGCTCGGCCTCGACGGCCTCCGCCAGCATGTCGGTGACCTGCTGGCGGAGGTCGTCGTCGAACAGGTCCGGCTCCTCCTTGCGGACGGTGTCGACCACGTCGAAGGCGAAGGACATGTGCATCGTCTCGTCGCGGAACACCCAGTTGGTGCCGGTCGCCAGGCCGTGCAGCAGCCCCCGGCTGCGGAACCAGTAGACGTAGGCGAAGGCGCCGTAGAAGAACAGGCCCTCGATGCACGCGGCGAAGCAGATCAGGTTGAGCAGGAAGCGCCGGCGGTCGGCCTTGGTCTCCAGCCGGTCGATCTCCTCGACCGAGTCCATCCACCGGAAGCAGAACTCGGCCTTCTCGCGGATCGAGGGGATGTTCTCGACGGCGGCGAAGGCGGCCGCGCGGTCCTCCGGATCGGGGAGGTAGGTGTCCAGCAGCGTCAGGTAGAACTGGACGTGCACGGCCTCCTCGAAGAGCTGCCGGCTCAGGTACAGGCGCGCCTCGGGGGAGTTGATGTGCTTGTACAGGGTCAGCACCAGGTTGTTCGCGACGATCGAGTCGCCGGTGGCGAAGAACGCGACCAGGCGGCCGATGAGGTGCTGCTCGCCCGGGGTGAGCCTGGCGAGGTCGGCGACGTCGGAGTGGAGGTCGACCTCCTCCACGGTCCAGGTGTTCTTGATGGCGTCCCGGTAGCGCTCGTAGAAGTCGGGGTAGCGCATCGGGCGCAGCGTCAGCTCGAAGCCCGGGTCGAGCAGGTTCTGGACGCGGCCGGTGGTGGTGGCCGGGGTGCTGGTCATTACTGGCATGCCTCGCAGGACTCGGGGTTTTCCAGGGAGCAGGCGACCGCTTCGGGGTCGGGGGCGGCCTGCGCGGGGACGGCGGGCTGCGCCTGGGCGGCGCGGGCGATGCGCGTCGCGGGGCGCGAGCGCAGGTAGTACGTCGTCTTCAGCCCGGACTTCCAGGCGTAGGCGTACATCGAGGAGAGCTTGCCGATGGTGGGCGTCTCCAGGAACAGGTTCAGCGACTGCGCCTGGTCGAGGTAGGGGGTGCGGGCGGCGGCCATGTCGATCAGGCCGCGCTGGGGGATCTCCCACGCCGTGCGGTACAGCCGCCGTACGTCCTCGGGGATCCAGGGCAGTTCCTGCACCGAGCCGTTCGCCTCGCGCAGCGCCTCGCGGGTGCGGGCGTCCCACACGCCCAGCCGCTTGAGGTCGTCGACCAGGTAGGTGTTGACCTGGAGGAACTCGCCGGACAGGGTCTCGCGCTTGAAGAGGTTGGACACCTGCGGCTCGATGCACTCGTAGACGCCGGCGATGGAGGCGATGGTCGCGGTCGGGGCGATGGCGAGGAGCAGGGAGTTGCGCAGGCCGACGGCCGCGATCCGCTCCCGCAGGGCCGCCCACCGCTCCGGCCAGGCCGGCTCGGTGCCGTAGTGGTCGGGGTGGAGGACACCGCGGGCGGTACGGGTCTTCTCCCAGGCGGGCAGGGGGCCGTGGCGCTCGGCGAGGTCGGCGGAGGCCCCGTACGCGGCGAGCATGATCCGCTCGGCGATCCGGGTGGACAGCGCCTTCGCCTCGGCCGAGTCGAACGGTAGCCGCAGCTTGAAGAAGACGTCCTGAAGACCCATGGCGCCGAGGCCCACCGGACGCCAGCGGGCGTTGGAGCGGGCCGCCTGCTCGGTCGGGTAGTAGTTGATGTCCACGACCCGGTCGAGGAAGGTGACGGCGGTGCGGACGGTGGCGTCCAGCCGCTCCCAGTCGATGTCGCGGGCGCCCGGGTCGACGAAGGCGCCGAGGTTGACCGAGCCCAGGTTGCACACCGCCGTCTCCCCGTCGTCGGTGACCTCCAGGATCTCCGTGCAGAGGTTGGAGGAGTGGATGACGTGGCCGGGCTCGGCGGTCTGGTTGGCGGTGCGGTTGGCGGCGTCCTTGAAGGTCATCCAGCCGTTGCCGGTCTGGGCCAGGGTGCGCATCATCCGGCCGTAGAGATCGCGGGCAGGCATGGTCTTCTTCGCGAGGCTCTTCGCCTCGGCCGCGCGGTACGCCGTGTCGAACTCCTCGCCCCACAGGTCGACCAGCTCGGGCACGTCCGAGGGCGAGAACAGCGACCACGGCTCGTCGGCATCGACGCGGCGCATGAACTCGTCCGGCACCCAGTGGGCGAGGTTCAGGTTGTGCGTGCGGCGGGCGTCCTCGCCGGTGTTGTCGCGCAGCTCCAGGAACTCCTCGATGTCCGCGTGCCAGGTCTCCAGGTAGACCGCGGCCGCGCCCTTGCGCCGGCCGCCCTGGTTCACGGCGGCGACCGAGGCGTCCAGGGTCTTCAGGAACGGGACGATGCCGTTGGAGTGCCCGTTGGTGCCGCGGATCAGCGAACCGCGGGAGCGGACCCGGGAGTAGGCGATGCCGATGCCGCCGGCGTGCTTGGACAGGCGGGCGACCTGGTGGTAGCGCTCGTAGAGGGAGTCCAGCTCGTCCTTGGGGGAGTCCAGGAGGTAGCAGGACGACATCTGGGGGTGGCGGGTGCCGGAGTTGAACAGGGTGGGGGAGGACGGCAGGTAGTCCAGGCGGCTCATCAGGCCGTACAGCGCGGCCACCTCCTCCAGCGCGCGGGCGCTGTCGTCCTCGGCCAGCCCGGCGGCGACCCGCAGCAGGAAGTGCTGGGGCGTCTCGATCACCTTGCGGGTGATCGGGTGGCGCAGCAGGTAGCGGCTGTACAGGGTGCGCAGGCCGAAGTAGCCGAAGCGGTCGTCGGCGCCCGGGTCGGTCAGCGCGTCCAGGCGGCCGGCGTGGCGGCGGACGAAGGCGGCGGTGCGGTCGGCGATCAGGCCCTCGCGGTGGCCGGTGGCGACGGACTCGGTGAACGTGGTGACGCCCTGGGAGGCGGCTTCGGCGCGGATGGCGAGGGTCAGCAGCCGGGCGGCCAGCTTCGAGTAGGCGGGGTCCTCGGCGATCAGGCCGGCCGCCGCCTCCGTGGCCAGTTCGCGCAGCTCCGTCTCGTCCGCCCGCGCGGACCGGCCGCGCAGCGCGGCGGCGGCGACCCGGCCGGGGTCGGCGTCGGGCAGGTCGGCGGTCAGCTCGGTCAGGGTCCGCAGCAGCGCGGCACCGGGACCGTCGTGCTCCGGCTGGATCGCTGAAGCCGGGTCGGCTGGCGCGATGGTCACGTGAGGCACTCCCTCGCTCGGCACGGGGCCTTGCGCAGGGCAGGGGGCAGCTCACGAACGCCACACGGCGTCGCGTCCACCGGCCCATTCCGCGAGGCCCGGACGTCAGGCACACGGGCCGGACGGCCCGGTGCACTGCCGGCAGGTCCTCGGACTGGCTCGGTACACGGATGCGGCTTCTGCGGATACGCAGGCATACGGGCACGAGTACACCGTTGCGGGACAGTTCCGGATTCGCACCGGATTCCCCTGCGGCGACAGCGAGCACGAGCATACATCTTGTGCCGGGCCCCGGAGACACCCCCAGATGTTGTGTCACCGCGAGGGCGGTGTGGGCCGGTGCGGCGTGCCCGGGGTTCCCGGCCGCGCCGGGCCGGCCGCCTGATCGCGAGGGCGGTGCGGGCCCGTGTGCCGGCGGGTACGGCGACGGGCCGCCGGATGTTCTCCGGCGGCCCGTGCGCGGGGTGCGGGTGCGGGCGTCAGTGCGCCGCGCCGGCGGTGGCGGGCGGCAGCTCCGTCTGCACGCCGGGGTCGCCGGCGTCCGCCGTGTAGTCCTCCGGGCGGGTCTCGTCGACGCCGTCGGGCGCCTTGACCGCCCGCAGGACGACCGTCAGGACCACGGTGACCACCAGGTTGAGCACGAAGGCGGTCAGGCCGATGTAGCCGATCTCGCCGATGCCGGGGATCTCCTTGGCCGAGCCGCCGAAGTGCTTCTGCGTCGGGGAGGCGACACCGTAGGCGGCGACCGTGCCGTACACCATGCCGACCGCCCAGCCGGCCAGCAGCGCCCAGCGGTGGAACCAGCGCGTGAACAGGCCGCCCACCAGGGCCGGGAAGGTCTGAAGGATCCAGATGCCGCCCAGGAGCTGGAAGTTGATGGCGACCGTCTTGTCCATCGTCAGGACGAAGGCGAGCGCGCCCACCTTCACCAGCAGCGACACCAGCTTGGAGACCTTGGTCTCCTGCTCCGCCGTCGCGTCCGGCTTGATGAAGTCCTTGTAGATGTTGCGGGTGAACAGGTTGGCCGCCGCGATCGACATGATCGCCGCCGGGACCAGGGCGCCGATGCCGATGGCCGCGAAGGCCACGCCCGCGAACCAGTCGGGGAACATGTCCTCGAAGAGCTGCGGGATCGCGAGCTGCCCGTTGCTCACCTTGATGCCGGCCGCGATCGCCATGAAGCCGAGCAGTGCCAGCAGGCCCAGCATCAGCGAGTACAGCGGCAGGATCGTGGTGTTGCGGCGGATCACCTCACGGCTGCGGGAGGAGAGCGTCGCGGTGATCGAGTGCGGGTACATGAACAGCGCGAGCGCGGAGCCCAGTGCCAGCGTGGCGTACGTCCACTGGCCCGCCTCGCCCGGTGCCAGCGCGCCGCGCGGCTGGCCGGTGGCCGGGTTGGTCTCGGCGAAGGCGTCGCCCGCCTTGGCGAAGATGTCGTCGAACCCGCCCAGCTTGATCGGGATGTAGATGATCGCCACCGCGATGACGATGTAGATCAGCGCGTCCTTGACGAACGCGATCAGCGCGGGGGCGCGCAGGCCGGACGAGTAGGTGTACGCGGCCAGCACACCGAAGGCGATCAGCAGCGGCAGGTCCTTGATGAACCAGTTGGTGTCCTCCCCGCCGCCGACGCCCATCACGTCCAGCACGGCCTGGATGCCGACCAGCTGGAGCGCGATGTACGGCATCGTCGCCAGGATGCCGGTCAGCGCCACCGCCAGCGACAGCCCCTTGGAGCCGAACCGGCCGCGCACGAAGTCCGAGGTCGTCACGTAGCCGTGCTTGTGCGAGACCGACCAAAGCCGCGGCAGGAAGGTGAAGATCAGCGGGTAGACGAGGATGGTGTACGGCACGGCGAAGAAGCCGGAGGCGCCCGCCGCGTAGATGGCCGCGGGCACGGCGACGAAGGTGTACGCCGTGTACAGGTCGCCGCCCAGCAGGAACCATGTGATCCAGGTGCCGAACGACCGGCCGCCCAGGCCCCATTCGTCGAGGCTGTGCTCGTTCTCGGCCTTGCGCCAGCGGGCCGCCAGGAAGCCCATGACGGTGACGAGCAGGAAGAAGAAGATGAAGACGGCGAGTGCGACGCCGTTCACGCCGTCCTTCACCGGCCGGCACCCCCCCGGCGGGCGCGCTGGTCACGCTGCCACAGCTTGTAAGCGATCATGGTCAGCGCGGTGGAGACGATCACCCACGCCATCTGGTACCAGTAGAAGAACGGGATGCCGATGAGCTCCGGCTCCACCTTGGCGTACGAATCGACCCACAGCATCGCCACGAAGGGCGCGACGAGGCAGAGGGCGATGACGACGCGCACGGGCGTCACCACTGGCCCTCTGTTCACTTCCGGGGCTTGTGACATCTGGTGGCTCCGTCCCCTCACCGATCACCTGGAGTAACGCGCAGGCAATCTAGGTGACGGTTACACGACAGCGGAAGCCCCCGTCCGTATATCGGTCACCGGCGGCGTGCTCAGCGGAGGCGGAAACCCGGCGCGGGGACCCGCGGGGGAACCCGGCTCGGGGCCCCGGAGCGGGAACCCGGGAGCGGCTCCCGTCCCCGCCGTCCAAGCCGCGCCGCGCGCCGGCCGGCCCGGTCAGTCCTGCGGCCGCTTGAGGCGGGCGACGAACTTGTACCGGTCGCCCCGGTAGACCGACCGCACCCACTCCACCGGCTGCCCGTCCCGGTCCAGCGAGTGCCGGGAGAGCATGAGCATCGGCAGGCCCACGTCGGTGCCGAGCAGGCCGGCCTCGCGCGGGGTGGCCAGCGAGGTCTCGATGGTCTCCTCGGCCTCGGCGAGATGGACGTCGTACACCTCGGCGAGGGCGGTGTAGAGGGAGGTGTACTTGGCGAGGCTGCGCCGCAGCGCGGGGAAGCGCTTGGCGGACAGGTGGGTGGTCTCGATGGCCATCGGCTCGCCGTTGGCCATGCGCAGCCGCTCGATGCGCAGCACCCGCCCGCCGGCGGCGATGTCGAGGAGGCCGGCGAGCCGGTCGTCGGCGGTGATGTAGCCGATGTCCAGCAGCTGCGAGGTGGGCTCCAGGCCCTGGGCGCGCATGTCCTCGGTGTAGGAGGTGAGTTGCAGCGCCTGCGACACCTTGGGCTTGGCGACGAAGGTGCCCTTGCCCTGGATGCGCTCCAGCCGGCCCTCGACGACCAGCTCCTGGAGGGCCTGGCGGACGGTGGTGCGGGAGGTGTCGAACTCGGCGGCCAGGGTCCGCTCGGGGGGCACGGGGGTGCCGGGCGGCAGCGTCCGGGTCATGTCGAGCAGGTGCCGCTTCAAGCGGTAGTACTTGGGCACGCGCGCCGTACGGACTGCGGTCCCGTTCTCGTTCTCCGCACTGCTGACGTCGGTGCTCATGCTCTGCCTTCCCGGCTCCGGGTGCCGAAGCGACCGACGTCCTCATCGGCCACGGCTCACATCGTGGCACGGCTTCGCGCGGCGGGGGCCGGCCCCGCACGCTCCGTGATCTCCTCTGTATACCGCCGCGTCCCGCGTTGGTCTAGTCCACAGCGCGGCGACACGGCGTGGTCCGCCGCCCGTTGTGCCGCTTGCGCAATGAAAGGTCCCTGCATATCGCGGTCCCATAACGGAGGTCTTGAGCCTGCTCGAACACCCTTGACAGCCCTATTGGTCTGGGCCAAGCTCCCCCGTACTGGTCTACACCATTGGTCCAGTCCCGGCCCCATGGGCGGTACGCGTCGTCGAGCAACCGCGGGGAGCCAGGGGGGTTTGTGGCATCCCTGAGGAGGGTGGCGTGAAGCGCAAGCTGACAGCCGCGATCGGTATCGCGGGCATGATCTTCTCCATCGCGGCGTGCGGGGGCGGCGACGGGGGGAGCGAGTCCGAGGGGCCCCAGACGCTCACGGTGTGGATGATGGACGGTTCCACGCCGGACCAGTGGCAGAAGGACCTCGCCGCCGAGTTCGAGGCGAAGACCAAGGCCAAGGTCAAGTTCGAGACCCAGACGTGGAACGGCATCCAGCAGAAGCTGACCACCGCCCTGTCCGAGGAGAACCCGCCGGACGTCTTCGAGATCGGCAACACCCAGACCCCGGCCTACGCCAAGACCGGCGGCCTCGCCGACCTCTCCGACCTCAAGAGCGGGATCGGCGCCGACTGGACCGCCTCCCTCAACAAGTCGGCCGTCTACGAGGGCAAGCAGTACGCGGCGCCGTGGTTCGTCGTCAACCGCGTCGTCATCTACAACAAGAAGGTCTGGGCGGACGCCGGCATCAAGACCACCCCCAAGACCCGCGACGAGTTCCACGCCGCGCTGAAGAAGATCGGCGAGAAGACCGACGCCGAGCCGATCTACCTGCCCGGCCAGAACTGGTACCACTTCGTCGGCCTGGTGATCGGCGAGGGCGGCGAACTGGTCAAGAAGGACGGCGACAAGTACGTCTCCAACCTCGCCGACCCCAAGGTCGTCGCCGCCGCGGAGACCTACAAGAAGTTCCAGGCCCTGTCCAAGGCCCCCAAGGACAAGGACGAGGCCACCCCGCAGCAGGGCGAGATCTTCGCCAAGGGCAACGTCGGCGCGATCATCGGCATGGGCTGGGAGGCCGCCACCGCCATCAAGGCCAACCCGGCGATCGAGAAGGAGATCGGCTACTTCACCATCCCCGGTGAGACGGCCGCCAAGCCCGAGGGCGTCTTCCTCGGCGGCTCCAACCTCGCCGTGGCCGCGGGCAGCAAGAAGCAGGACCTCGCCAAGGAGTTCCTGAAGATCGCCCTGTCGGACAAGTACGAGGGCCAGCTGGCCAAGCTCAACGGCGTCATCCCGAACAAGGAGGCGCTCCAGACCAACCTCAAGGGCAACCCCGCCGCCGAGGCCGCCGCGCCGGCCGTCGCGGGCGGTGACACCACGCCGCTGATCCCGGAGTGGGCCGCGGTCGAGAACGACCCCAACCCGATCAAGACCTACCTGACCGCCGTGCTGAACGGGAAGTCGCCGGCCGAGGCCGCCAAGCAGGTCGAGGGCGAGTTCAACAAGCGCCTGGCGCAGCAGCAGTAGGAGCAGCGCTCACGCCGGGGCGGGGGCCGCGCGCCCGACGGCCCCCCGCCCCGGCGCGACCCAGGTCGAGAAGAGAGATGGCGAGCATGACCGTGCAGACCGAACGGCCGCCCTCCGGCCCGGCGGAAGGCCCGTCGGACGTCCGCAAGCCCGGCGGCGGGGGACCCGGCCGGACCACCCCGCGAGCCGCGTCGCGCGCCGGCGCCCTCGCCCCGTACCTGTTGCTGCTGCCGGCCTGCGCGGCCACCGTGCTGCTGCTGGGCTGGCCGCTGCTGAAGGACGTGCTGCTGTCGTTCCAGAACCTCAACATGGCGCAGCTCATCCAGCACGTCACCGAGTGGAACGGCTTCGGCAACTACCGTGAGGTCCTCACCGGCGAGGACTTCTGGAGGGTCACCCTCCGCTCGATCCTGTTCACGGCGGTCAACGTCGTCCTGATCATGATCCTGGGCGGGCTGATCGGCCTGCTGCTCGCCCGCCTCGGCAAGCGGATGCGGCTGACCCTGCTGATCGGCCTGGTGCTGGCCTGGGCGATGCCGGTGGTCGCCGCCACCACCGTCTACCAGTGGCTGTTCGCCCAGCGCTTCGGCGTCGTCAACTGGGTCCTGGACCGGCTCGGCTGGCACTCCATGGCCGACTACAGCTGGACCAGCAGCCAGATGTCGACGTTCTTCGTCGTCACCGTGCTGATCGTCTGGCAGTCCATCCCGTTCGTCGCCATCAACCTCTACGCGGCGACCACCACCATCCCCGGCGAGCTGTACGAGGCCGCCGCCCTGGACGGGGCGAGCACCTGGCGCAGCTTCACCACCGTGACCCTGCCGTTCCTGCGGCCGTTCCTGTACGCGACGACGTTCCTGGAGATCATCTGGGTCTTCAAGGCGTTCGTGCAGGTCTTCACCATCAACGGCGGCGGCCCCGACCGGCTCACCGAGATCCTGCCCGTCTACGCCTACGTCGAGGGCGTCGGCAACCAGCACTACGGCATGGGCGCGGCGATCGCCGTCCTGACCATCCTGATCCTGCTCGGCCTGACCGCGTACTACCTCAGGATCGTGCTCAAGCAAGAGGAGGACGAGGCGTGAAGCGCTCGCTCTTCGGCCGCCTGTGGCCCAACCTCACGGCCGCCGTCCTGTTCGTCGGCTTCGTCTTCCCCGTGTACTGGATGTTCGCCACGGCCCTCAAGCCGACCGGCGACATCATCACCGAGGACCCGGTCTGGTTCCCGACCGACATCACCTTCGAGCACTTCAAGACGGCGACCGGCGTCGACCACTTCTGGACGTACGTCACCAACTCGCTGATCGTCACCGTCCTGGCGGTCGTCTTCTCCCTGGTCATCGCGCTGGCCGGCTCCTTCGCCCTGGCCCGGATGCGGTTCCGGGGGCGGCGCGGCTTCGTCATCGGCTTCATGCTCGCCCAGATGGCGCCCTGGGAGGTCATGGTCATCGCGATGTACCTCATCGTCCGGGACGCCTCGATGCTGAACAGCCTGGTGCCGCTGACCGTCTTCTACATGATGATGATCCTGCCCTTCACCATCCTGACGCTGCGCGGCTTCGTCGCCGCCGTGCCGAAGGAACTGGAGGAGGCGGCGATGGTCGACGGCTGCACCCGGGTGACCGCCTTCCGCCGGGTCATCCTCCCGCTGCTCGCGCCCGGCCTGATGTCCACCTCCCTCTTCGGCTTCATCACCGCCTGGAACGAGTACGCCCTCGTCCTGGTGCTCAACAAGGAGGCCGAGGCCAAGACGCTGCCGCTGTGGCTGGCCGGCTTCCAGACCGCCTTCGGCGACGACTGGGGCGCCACCATGGCCGCCTCCTCCCTCTTCGCCATCCCCATCCTGATCCTCTTCGTCTTCCTCCAGCGCCGGGCCGTCAACGGCCTGACCGCGGGCGCCGTGAAGGGATAACGCCACCCGATGACGACTTTCGCCAGCGGCACCGACACCCTGACGCGCGACGCGCTGACGGTCCTCCAGCCCGGTTTCACCGGGACCACCGCCCCCGACTGGCTGCTGCGCCGCCTGGGCGAGGGGCTGGCCTCCGTCGGCCTGTTCGGCCGCAACATCGCCTCGCCGGAACAGCTCGCCGCGCTCACCGCCCAACTGCGGGCCGAGCGCGACGACGTCCTCGTCGCCATCGACGAGGAGGGCGGCGACGTCACCCGCCTGGAGGTGCGCACCGGCTCCTCCTTCCCCGGCAACCACGCCCTCGGCGCGGTGGACGACGTGGAGCTGACCCGGGAGGTGGCCGCGGAACTGGGCCGCCGCCTGGCCGCCTGCGGGGTGAACTTCAACTGGGCCCCGTCGGCCGACGTCAACTCCAACCCGGGCAACCCGGTGATCGGCGTACGCTCCTTCGGCGCCGACCCCGCCCTGGTCGCCCGGCACACCGCCGCCTACGTCACCGGCCTCCAGTCGGCCGGGGTGGCCGCCTGCACCAAGCACTTCCCCGGCCACGGCGACACGGCCGTCGACTCCCACCTCGCCCTGCCGCGCATCGACGCGGACCCCGAGGTGCTGGCCGAGCGGGAACTGGTCCCCTTCCGGGCCGCCATCGCCGCCGGCACCCGGGCGGTGATGAGCGCCCACATCCTGGTCCCGGCCCTGGACCCGGACCACCCGGCGACCCTGTCCCGCCGCATCCTGACCGACCTGCTGCGCGGCGAACTCGGCTACGACGGCCTGATCGTCACCGACGGCATGGAGATGCGGGCGATCTCCGCCACGTACGGCATCGAACGCGGCAGCGTCCTGGCCCTCGCCGCCGGCGCCGACGCCATCTGCGTGGGCGGTGGCCTGGCCGACGAGGAGACGGTACGGCGGCTGCGCGACGCCCTGGTCGCGGCGGTCCGCTCCGGCGACCTGGCCGAGGAGCGCCTGGCGGACGCGGCGCAGCGGATCCGGACCCTGGCCCGGACCACGGCGGACGTGCTCCCGGCCGCCGCCGGGACCGGTGACGAGGCGGTGGGCCTGCGCGCCGCCCGCCGCGCCCTGAAGGCCACCGCGGCCGACGGCTTCACCCCGCTCACCGAGGCGCCCTACGTCGCCGCCCTCACCCCCGTCGCGAACATCGCCGTCGGGGACGACACCCCCTGGGGCGTCGCCGCCGAACTCGCCCGCCTGCTCCCCGGCACGGAGACGGGCGGCTTCACCGGCGCGGACGCCGGACGGGGTGTGCTGGAGGCGGCCGGCCACCGCCGGATCGTGGCCGTCGTCCGCGACGAGCACCGCCACCCCTGGATGGCCGCCGCCCTCGACCTCCTGCTGGCGGCCCGCCCCGACACCGTCGTGGTCGAGATGGGCGTCCCCCAGGCCACGCCCCGCGGCGCCCTCCACCTGGCCACCCACGGCGCGGCCCGCGTCTGCGGCCGGGCGGCGGCGGAGGTGATCGCGGGGGTCTGACGGCCCCGCACGGCGAAGGCGCCGGCCCCTCCGCGGAGGGACCGGCGCCTTCGCCGTGCCGAGCCGGGCGGCACCGGCGCGCGTGCTTGCTTGCGGGGGAGGGAGGGCCTCCGCGCGGACCGGGACCCGCGCACCGGGCCCGGTCCGTACGAGAAGCGCTAGATGCCCTGCCAGGCGGGCTTGTTGGCGTAGGCGTGCCGGAAGTAGCCGGCGAGCTTCAGCTTGGACGCCGCGGCCTCGTCGACGACCACCGTGGCGTGCGGGTGCAGCTGGAGCGCGGAGGCCGGGCACACCGCGGCGACCGGCCCCTCGACGGAGGCGGCGACCGCGTCCGCCTTGCCCTCCCCGGTGGCGAGCAGCACCAGGTGCCGCGCCTCCAGGATCGTGCCGATGCCCTGCGTGATCACGTGGTGCGGCACCTGCCCGATGTCACCGTCGAAGAAGCGCGCGTTGTCCACCCGGGTCTGCTCGGTCAGCGTCTTGATCCGGGTCCGCGAGGCCAGCGACGAGCACGGCTCGTTGAAACCGATGTGCCCGTCGGTGCCGATGCCCAGCAACTGGAGGTCGACCCCGCCGGCCTCGGCCAGCGCCCTGTCGTACGCCTCGCAGGCGCCCTGCACGTCCTCGGCCGTGCCGTCGGGGCCCATGAAGGCGTCCATGCCGATCCCGAGCGGTTCGAGCACCTCGCGCCGCAGCACCGAGCGGTAGGACTCCGGGTGCTCCGCGGGCAGCCCCACGTACTCGTCGAGCTGGGCGATCCGCGCGCGCGAGGTGTCCACGGCGCCCGAGCGCACCTTGGCCGCGAGCGCCTCGTACACGGGCAGCGGCGTCGAACCGGTGGCGACCCCGAGCAGGGCGTCGGGCTTGCGCCGGAGCAGCTTCGCCATGGCCTCGGCGATGAGCTCGCCGCCCGCCCTGGCGTCGGGAACGATGACAACTTCCACGCTGGCCTGCCGTTTCGGAGAAGGGACTCGGGAGCACCCGGGAGGGGCTATGTGGTTTAGACCAATCTAGCAGGACGGTGGCCCGGAACGCCCTCTCTCCTCACCGGCCGCGCCGCGTCGCGCGAAGCGGCGTCGCCGGGGGCCGCCCTCCCCCCCCCCCCTCCCTCCTACACCCCTCCCCCCCCACG
>NZ_WYCT01000011.1 GCF_011008945.1 Streptomyces harenosi | reverse complement strand
TGCGCGAGGGCAGCGAGGAGTACCTCGACTCGGAGAAGTACCAGCTCAAACCCCGCGACTGGGAAACCGCCGAACGCGAGGGACGCACCATCACCCCCCTGATCACCCGCCTCAACACCATCCGGCGTGCCCACCCGGCCCTGCGCCGGCTGCGCAACCTCCACTTCCACCACGCCGACAACGACGCGGTCATCGCCTACAGCAAGCGCACGGGCTCCGATGTGGTGCTGGTGGTCGTCAACCTCGACCCCCACCATGTCCAGGAGGCCACGGTCTCACTGGACATGCCGCACCTCGGCCTGGACTGGCACGAGTCGGTGCCGGTGCACGACGAACTCACGGGTGAGACCTACCACTGGGGCAGGACCGGCTATGTGCGGCTGGAGCCCGGGCGGACCCCGGCGCACGTCTTCCACGTCCAGGGGCCGTCCGCCGCTTCGCGGCGGGAAGGGGCAGGACCGTCATGACCGTGAACGAGCCCGTACCGGACACCTTCGAGGACACCCCGGCCAAGGACCGCGACCCCGAGTGGTTCAAACGCGCCGTCTTCTACGAGGTCCTCGTCCGCTCCTTCCAGGACAGCAACGGCGACGGCGTCGGCGACCTCAAGGGCCTGACCGCCCGGCTCGACTACCTGCAATGGCTCGGCGTCGACTGCCTGTGGCTGCCGCCGTTCTTCAAGTCGCCCCTGCGCGACGGCGGTTACGACGTCTCCGACTACACCGCCGTGCTGCCCGAGTTCGGCAATCTCGCCGACTTCGTGGAGTTCGTGGACGCCGCCCACCAGCGCGGCATGCGCGTGATCATCGACTTCGTCATGAACCACACCAGCGACCAGCACCCGTGGTTCCAGGAGTCCCGCAAGGACCCCGACGGCCCCTACGGCGACTACTACATGTGGGCCGACGACGACAAGCAGTACCAGGACGCCCGGATCATCTTCGTCGACACCGAGGTGTCGAACTGGACGTACGACCCGGTACGCAAGCAGTACTACTTCCACCGCTTCTTCTCCCACCAGCCGGACCTCAACTACGAGAACCCGGCCGTGCAGGAGGAGATCCTCGCCGCGCTCCGCTTCTGGCTCGACCTGGGCATCGACGGCTACCGGCTGGACGCGGTGCCCTACCTGTACGCGGCCGAGGGCACCAACTGCGAGAACCTGCCCGCCACCCACGAGTTCCTCAAGCGGGTGCGCCGCGAGATCGACGCGCTGTACCCGGACACCGTGCTGCTGGCGGAGGCGAACCAGTGGCCCGAGGACGTCGTCGACTACTTCGGCGACTTCTCCTCCGGCGGCGACGAGTGCCACATGGCCTTCCACTTCCCGGTCATGCCGCGCATCTTCATGGCCGTGCGGCGCGAGTCGCGCTACCCGGTCTCCGAGATCCTGGCCAAGACCCCGGCCATCCCCTCGGGCTGCCAGTGGGGCATCTTCCTGCGCAACCACGACGAGCTGACCCTGGAGATGGTCACCGACGAGGAGCGCGACTACATGTGGGCCGAGTACGCCAAGGACCCCCGCATGCGCGCCAACATCGGCATCCGCCGCCGCCTGGCCCCCCTGCTCGACAACGACCGCCACACCATCGAGCTGTTCTCCGCCCTGCTGCTCTCCCTGCCCGGCTCGCCGATCATCTACTACGGCGACGAGATCGGGATGGGCGACAACATCTGGCTCGGCGACCGGGACGCCGTCCGCACCCCCATGCAGTGGACACCCGACCGCAACGCGGGTTTCTCCACGTGCGACCCCGGCCGCCTCACCCTGCCCACGATCATGGATCCGGTCTACGGCTACCAGGTCACCAACGTCGAGGCGTCGATGGCCTCGCCGTCCTCGCTGCTGCACTGGACCCGCCGGATGATCGAGATCCGCAAGCAGAACCCGGCCTTCGGTCTCGGCTCCTACACGGAACTGCCCTCCTCCAACCCCGCGGTGCTCGCCTTCCTGCGGGAGTACGAGGACGACCTGGTGCTGTGCGTGAACAACTTCGCTCGGTTCGCGCAGCCCACCGAACTCGACCTGCGCCGGTTCGCCGGGCGCCACCCGGTCGAGCTGTTCGGCGGAGTCCGCTTCCCCGCCATCGGCGAACTGCCGTACCTGCTGACCCTCGGGGGACACGGCTTCTACTGGTTCCGGCTCACCCGAGTCGCATCCCGCATCGGCCGCCGGCTGTGACCGGCACAGGCCGAGGAAAGGACGCGTCACCATGCCGAAGACCGCATCCCTGCGCCCGCGACGTACACGTCTCGCCGAACCCATGGCGTCGCTCGGCGGACTCCTGCGCGAGTGGCTGCCGCGGCAGCGCTGGTTCGCGGGCAAGGACCGGCCCGTCACCGACCTCGGCCTGCTGTCCATGACCGAGCTGTTCCCGGGCTGTCTGCACCTGCTGGTCCACGCGGGCCACGGCACCGTGCCCGCGCCCGGCGGCGCTCCCTTGGCCGGCGACTGCTACCAACTGCTGCTCGGGGTGCGCGAGCATCCGGCGCCCCGGCTGGGCCGGGCGCTGATCGGCCAGGTGCAGGAGGGACCGCTGGCCGGGCGCACGGTCTACGACGCGCTGCACGACCCCCGGGCGGCGCAGTTGCTCCTGGAGCGGCTGCGGCACCCCGGCAAGGCCGGTCCGCTGCGCTTCGAGTGCGACCCCTCCCGGCCGGTGCCGGGCGGGCTGGTGCCGCGGCTGCTGGACGCCGAGCAGTCCAACTCCTCGCTGGTGTACGGCGACGAGTTCATCCTCAAGCTCTTCCGGCGCATCCAGCCCGGCGTCAACCCGGACCTGGAGGTGCCGCGCGCGCTGGCCCGGCAGGGCTGCGGCCGGGTCCCCGCGCCCGTGGCGTGGTTCCGTACCACCCACCCCTACGAGGCGACCCTCGGTGTGCTCCAGCCGTTCCTGCCGGGCGCGGCCGACGGCTGGACGCTGGCGCTGAACGCCCTGGCCTCGGGGGACCTCTTCACCGCGCAGGCCTACGAGCTGGGCCGGGCGACCGCGGAGGTGCACCTGGCGCTGGCCTCCGCCTTCCCGCCCGGCGCCCCCGGTGAGAACGGGCGGACGGCGGCGGCGATGACCGAGCGGCTGACCGCCGCCGCGCACTGCGTGCCGGCGCTCCAGCCGTACGTGCCCCGGCTGCGGGCCGCCTTCGCCGCGCTCACCACCTGCGACGTCGGGCCCCCCGCCCAGCGCATCCACGGCGACCTGCACCTGGGCCAGGTGCTGCGGGCCGGCCGCGAGTGGTTCGTCATCGACTTCGAGGGCGAGCCGTCCCGCCCGCTGGCCGAGCGGCGCAGCGCCCACTCCCCCGTGCGGGACGTCGCCGGCATGCTGCGCTCCTTCGACTACGCCGCCCGCCAGCGCCGCCCGTGGCGTCCGGAGTGGGCCCGCCGTTGCCGCGAGGCGTACTGCGCGGGCTACGCCGCCCACGCCGGGTGGGACCCGCGCAAGAAGCACGGCCTGCTGCGCGCCTACGAGACGGACCGGGCCGTGTACGAGGTGCTGTACGAGGCGCGGCACCGCCCCGACTGGCTTCCCGTTCCCATGGCGGCGATCGAACGACTCGCCGTGAGAGGAGACTGACACCGTGGCCCTGCGCGACACCTCGCTCCCCGAGCCGTCCGGTCCCGTTCCCGCGGCCTCCGGGCCGGCCGGGGCCGCCCCCGCCCTGGACCCGTCCGACCGGGGGCGCCTGCTGGCGGGCGCCCACCACGATCCGCACGCCCTGCTGGGCGCCCATCCGGTGCCCGGCGGCATCGCCTTCCGGGCCCTGCGCCCCTTCGCCCGGGCGGTGAGCGTGGCCGTCGGGGGCGAACGGCACCCCCTCGTCCCGGAGGGGGACGGGCTGTTCTCCGGTGTCCTGCCGCTGGCGTCGGTCCCCGGGTACACCCTGGTGGTGGCCTACGGGGACACCGAGTACGAGGTGCACGACCCGTACCGGTTCCTGCCCGCCCTCGGCGAGTTCGACCTGCACCTGATCGGCGAGGGCCGGCACGAGCAGCTGTGGAAGGCGCTCGGCGCGCACCCGATGACCCACCAGGGCGTGAGCGGCACCCGCTTCACGGTGTGGGCGCCCAACGCGCGCGGCGTGCGGATCGCCGGGGACTTCACCTACTGGGACGGGACCGCCTTCCCCATGCGGTCCCTCGGGTCGTCCGGCGTGTGGGAGCTGTTCCTGCCCGGCATCGGCGAGGGCGCCCGGTACAAGTTCGAGATCACCTCCCAGTACGGGCACCGGTTCCTCAAGGCGGACCCGATGGCGCGCCTGGCCGAGGAGCCGCCGAACACCGCGTCGGTGGTGACGGCGTCGGCCTACGAGTGGGGCGACCAGGAGTGGATGCGGCACCGGGGCGACACCCCCGTGCACCGGGCCCCGTTCTCGGTGTACGAGGTGCACCTGCCGTCCTGGCGGCCGGGGCTGTCGTACCGGCAGCTCGCCGAGGAACTGCCCGCCTACGTCAAGGACCTCGGCTTCACCCACGTCGAGCTGATGCCGGTCGCCGAGCACCCCTACGGCCCCTCCTGGGGCTACCAGGTGACGTCGTACTACGCGCCCACCGCCCGGCTCGGCTCGCCGGACGACTTCCGGTACCTGGTCGACTCCCTGCACCGGGCCGGCATCGGCGTGATCATGGACTGGGTGCCGGCGCACTTCCCGAAGGACGACTGGGCGCTGGCCCGCTTCGACGGGGACCCGCTGTACGAGCCCGGGGACGCGCGGCGGGCGGAGCACCCGGACTGGGGGACGTACACGTTCGACTTCGCCCGCACGGAGGTGCGCAACTTCCTCGTGGCCAACGCGGTGTACTGGTGTGAGGAGTTCCACATCGACGGCCTGCGGGTCGACGCGGTCGCCTCGATGCTCTACCTGGACTACTCGCGGGACTCCGGCCAGTGGGAGCCCAACGTCTACGGCGGCCGGGAGGACCTGGCGGCGATGGCGTTCCTGCAGGAGATGAACGCCACCGTCTACCGGCGGTGCCCCGGCGTGGTGACCATCGCCGAGGAGTCCACCGCGTGGGGCGGGGTGACCCGGCCCACCGACACCGGCGGCCTCGGCTTCGGCCTGAAATGGAACATGGGCTGGATGCACGACTCGCTGGAGTACGTCTCCCACGAGCCGGTGCACCGCAAGTACCACCACCACGAGATGACCTTCTCGATGGTGTACGCCTACAGCGAGAACTACCTCCTGCCGATCTCCCACGACGAGGTGGTGCACGGCAAGCGGGCGCTGGTGTCCAAGATGCCGGGCGACTGGTGGCAGCGGCGCGCCAACGTCCGCGCCTACCTGGGCTTCATGTGGGCCCACCCGGGCAAGCAGCTCCTCTTCATGGGGCAGGAGTTCGCCCAGGGGGCCGAGTGGTCGGAGAAGCACGGCCCGGAGTGGTGGCTGCTGGAGGAGGGGTACCACTCGGCGGGCGACCACCGCGGGGTGCGGGACCTGGTGCGCGATCTGAACGCCCGCTACCGCGCCACCCCCGCGCTGTGGCAGCGCGACACCGACCCCGGCGGCTTCCGCTGGGTCGCGGTGGACGCCGCCGAGGACAACGTCTTCGCGTTCCTGCGCTTCGACGCCGAGGGCGCGCCGCTGCTGGCGGTGTCCAACTTCTCCCCCGTCGTCCGCCACGACTACCGGCTCGCCGTCGGCGACGACGTCGTCGCCTGGCAGGAGGTCCTCAACACCGACGCCGCCCGCTACGGCGGCGGCGACGTGACCAGCCCCGGGCCGCTCAAGCCGGTGGAGGGGTGCCTGCGGCTCACGCTGCCGCCCCTGGCCACCGTGTGGATGGTGCCCTGCCTTCTGTGACCCCTGGCGGCGCGGCGAGGTGTCCGACCCGCCCCCACGGGGCAGGCGGGGTCCTACGACCGGCGAGCACCCTCGCCGTCGCCGCGAGCAGGGCATCACAGAAAGGCGGCCTCACGTTGCGCACCGTCGGAGTGGAGGAGGAACTCCTCCTGGTCGATCCGGAGACCGGCGAACCGCGGGCGATGTCCGCCGCCGTACTGGCGCGGGCCGCGCAGGCCCCCGCCGAGAGAGACGTCTTCGAGAAGGAGCTCCACGACCAGATGCTGGAGTTCGCCACGCATCCGCAGGCGGACATGAAGCGTCTGCACGCCGAGATCGTCCGCTGCCGGGAGGAGGCCGCGCAGCACGCCGGGGAGATCGGCTGCGCCGTCGCCGCGCTCGCCACCTCGCCGCTGCCCGTCACCCCGGCCGTCGGGATGGGCCGCCGCTACCAGTGGATGGCCGACCAGTACGGAGTCGTGGTCCACGAGCAGCTCGTCCTGGGCTGCCATGTGCATGTGTCGGTGGAGTCCGACGAGGAGGGCGTGGCCGTCATCGACCGGGTGCGGCCCTGGCTGCCGGTGCTGGCGGCGCTGAGCACGAACTCCCCCTTCTGGCAGGGCAAGGACAGCCGGTACAGCAGCTATCGCAGCCGGGTCTGGCAGCGCTGGCCGTCGGCCGGCCCGACCGAGCTGTTCGGGTCCGCGGAGCGCTACCACCGGCGGGTCGCGGCCATGGTCGCCACCGGCACCATCCTCGACGAGGCGATGGTCTACTTCGACGTCCGGCTCTCCCAGCGCTATCCGACCGTGGAGTTCCGGGTCGCGGACGTCTGCCTGCACTCGGACACCGCCGCCCTCATAGCCACGCTGGCGCGGGCCCTGGTGGAGACGGCGGCCCGGGAGTGGCGGGAGGGGCGCGAGCCCGCCGACCCCAGTGTGAGCCTGCTGCGGCTCGCGTCCTGGCGGGCCGCCCGCTCCGGGCTGACGGAGGAGCTGCTCCACCCGGCGACCATGCGGCGGATGCCCGCCGAGACGGTGGTACGGGCCCTGCTGGAGCATGTCGGGGAGGCGCTGGAGGCGTCCGGTGACTTCGACCGGGTCCACGAGTCCGTGGCCGGGCTGCTGCGCGACGGCAACGGCGCCCGTGTCCAGCGCGAGCTGCTGGAGCGCACGGGGAGCCTGCGGGACGTCGTGACCGAGTGCGTGCGCCACACCCAGGGCTGACGTCCCGCCGTCCGGCCCGGCTCGCGGGACCGGGTCCGGCTCGGGGGACCCCGGCCGGGCCCGGAGGATCCGGCCCGGCTCAGAAGATCAGGATCAGGGCGTACACCAGGAAGAAGGCCGCGACCAGGACCACCAGGCCGAGGATCAGGGCCAGCGGCGCCTTCGCCCACCCCTTGGGCGGGTTGTGGACCTCGCGCGGGCCCGCCTCGGGCAGGCTGCTCTCGGCCGGCGGGGTCTCGCCGGGCGGCACGCCGCCACCCGGCTCCAGACCGGTCGTACGCTCGGGCTCGGGATCGGGATTCGTGTAGCTCATACCGTCCGGGTCCCCCGATCCGGACAGGATCATCAGCGGGGAGCACTTCCGCCGTCCCGGCGCTCCGGTGGCCCCGCCTGGGTTAGATTCGGCACCGTCGATGACGGTGGTCGTCGGCGCAGTCACCGCCCGTACACGTCAGGAGCAGTGCATGCGCGACGTCGCTCCCGCTGTGCCGGCCGTCCCGCCCTCGACCGGCGGGCTGGCCGACAGTGTCTTCGAGCGGGCGGCCCGCACCCCGGACCTGCCGATGCTGGCCCGCCGCAGCGGCACGGCGCCGGACGTGTGGGAGAAGGTGACGGCCGCCGCCTTCCGCGACGAGGTGGTCGGCGTGGCCAAGGGGCTGATCGCCTCGGGGATCGCCCCGGCCGACCGCGTCGCCGTGATGGCGCGCACCCGTTACGAGTGGACGATCCTCAGTCACGCCCTGTGGGCGGTGGGGGCCGAGGTGGTCCCCGTCTATCCGTCCTCCTCCCGGGAGCAGGTGGCGTGGATCCTGCGGGACGCCGGCTGCGTGGCCGCCGCGGTCGAGGACGAGCAGGGGCTGATGACGGTCGGCTCGGTGTGCGCGTCGCTGCCGCTGCTGCGCCATGTGTGGCAACTGGACGCGGGAGCGCTGGCCGAGCTCACGGCCCGGGGCGCCTGCCTGCCGTCGGCCGCGGTGGACTCGCTGCGCCGGATCGTGCCGCCGGACTCCACGGCGGTGATCGCCTACACCTCCGGCACCACCGGCCGGGCCATGGGCTGTGTCCTCACCCACCGGAACCTGGCCTTCGTGTGCGACACGCTGCTCGCCGGCTGGGGGCACACCGCCGCGCCGCCGGGAGAGCAGGGAGCCGTGCTCGCCTTCCTGCCCTTCTCCCATGTGTACGGGCTGATGGTCCAGGGCCTGTGCGTGCGCGGCGGCCTGCTCATGGGGCACGAGCCGGACCTGGGGGCACCGGCGCTGACGTCGGCGCTGCGCTCCTTCCGCCCGACGTACTTCTACGCCGTCCCGTCGGTGTTCGAGAACCTCTACAAGGGGCTGCTGCGCACCGCCCGGCGGGCGGGCCGCGGGGCGCTGTTCGCGCGGGCGGCCGAGACGGCGCGGGATTTCGCCGCGGCGTCGGAGCGGCAGCGGCTGGGCCGGGGCCCCGGCCCCGGTCTCGACCTGCGGCTCCAGCACGCCCTGTACGAGCGCACGGTGTACCGCCGGCTGCGGCAGGCCCTGGGCGGCCGGGTGCGCCGGGCGGTGTCGGGCGGTTCACCGCTGAGCCGGGAGCTGTCCCAGTTCTTCGAGGGCATCGGCGTCTACGTCCACGACGGGTACGGGCTGACGGAGACCGCGGGCGGGGTGACGATGCAGCCGCTGGGCCGGGAGAAGTCCGGGACCGTCGGGCAGGCCCTGCCCGGCACCCGGATCCGGGTGGCCGACGACGGGGAGATCCTGGTGCGCGGGCCGTCCGTGTTCCGGGGGTACGTCGGCGACCCGTCCGCGACCGGGGCGGTGCTGCGCGACGGCTGGCTGGCCACCGGGGACCTCGGGCACCTGGACGAGGAGGGCTATCTGACGATCACCGGCCGCAAGAAGGACGTCATCATCACCAGTGGCGGCAAGAGCGTGGCGCCCGCCGTCCTGGAACAGCGGCTGCGGATGCATCCACTCGTCCACCAGGCGGTCGTCGTGGGCGACAACCGGCCCTGCGTCGGGGCGCTGATCACCCTGGACCCGGAGTTCCTGGCGCACTGGCGGGCGGGGCCGGCGGCGCCGGGCGAGGCGCCGCCGCGGGAGGCCCGCGAGGAGAACGCCCTGCGGGAGGAGGTGGCGCGTGCCGTGGCCGCCGCCAACAGCGCGGTGTCGCGTTCGGAGTCGATCCGGGTCTTCCATGTGCTGGCGGAGCCGTTCGACGTGGCCGGCGGACTCCTCACGCCGTCGATGAAGCTGCGCCGGGACGCGATCGTGCGGACGTATGCCTCGGAAATCGAGGCGATGTACGCGACGCGGCCCGGCCGGCGATCGCCGGCCGGGCCGCGGGACCCGGTGCGGTGGGACGACCCGGACGATGTGTTCCTCCGCTGAAGGGCCGTTCCGCGCCGGGCGGTCAGCCGCCCACGTACCAGGAGACACCTCCGTTGGAGGCGGCCACCGCCCAGAGGACGAAGAACAGGACCAGATCGATGACGCCGAGGACGATGCCGGCCTTGGCCATGCCCGCGCCGCCCTTGGCCGGTGCCTGCCGCATGCCGACGGCACCCAGGATGATGGCGACCGGCCCGAGTATCACGTTGAAAATGAGCAGTCCGACGATCCCGCAGATGAGGCTGGCGATGGCCAGGCCGTTGGTGCGCGAGCCGGCGGAGGCGGCAGGGGAACTGCCGTAACCCGTCATCGGAATCTCCCTGTGTCGGAGGGATGGAAACGGCGGCGCGCCCTCCTTCGCGGGGCGCGCCGGGTGTTCGCCGTGTCCGGGTGCCCAGGCGCTCCGCCCGTATTCCCGGCCTGTGCGCGGTACTTCACGTGCCGGGCCGGATGCCGGGGGCAACGTGTACAAAGGACGGGGCGTGCGGTGGACCGCGGGCCCGGCAGCCGTGAGTGGCAGGGCCGTCACCGGGAGTCGACGGGCGCGTAGGCTCTGCCGGCACGGGAACTAGCAGACGAGGGGGACGCAAGGGAAAGGACGACAGCCCTGCTGATGCCGGGCCTGGAAGGCGAGATGGCAGCCGAGCCGCGTTGGGACAAGACACTGGGTTCCGAAGAGATCACGAACCGCACCGCCGGTTTCGCCGGCGAGTTGCACAACGTGACGGGCGCGCGCCTGGTCGCGGAGGAGTTCCTCTACGACCTGTCACGCGTGGCACCCCCGTCGGCCCCCGAGCACTGGGACGACATCCTGCTGGTCGTCACGGAGCTGGCCGCGAACGCGGTCCAGTACGCCCCGGGACCCTTCGAGCTGACCCTGCGCCGCACCTTCGACGGTGTGCACGTGGTGATGCACGACACGAGCACGACACCGCCGGCGCCCCGCCCCTTCCACCCCAGCCGCGGCGGTGGCGGCATCGGCTGGCACCTGATCCACACGCTCAGCGATCAGGTGAGTGTCGTCACTCACGAGCGGGGCAAGGAGATCCATGTCTTCCTCCCCTGGTGAGGCGCGCGGCGGCGCGCCCCGCGCCGAGGGCGGCGGGGCGGCCGGTGCCGGGCTCAGCCGGACTCGGCGGGACGGATCGGCACGAGCGCGCTGATGGTCTTGCCGCCCTCGGGGCGCCGGTCGACGGCGACCTCCCGCGCCAGGCGGACGATGAGCGGCCAGCCGTATCCGCTGCCGCGATGGGTGACGGGGAGCGGGGCGGCGGCGGCGAGCGCGGCTTCGGGCACGACGTCGCTGTGGTCGTGCACGGCGATCCGTACGCCGCCGGAGGTGGCCCACGCCTCGAAGCCGGCCAGTCCGCCGCCGTGCCGGATCGCGTTGGTGACCAGTTCCGAGACGACCAGCAGCAGGTCGATGACGTCCTGCTCCCGTGCCTCGCGGCCCGCCGCGTCCCATTCGGCGTGCACCACGGACCGGGCGTAGGCCCGCGCGCTCGCCGCACTGTCCACCGCACCCCGTACCGGGGTCGTCACCGGCGCCTCGCCGGTCGCCGCCGTCGCGGCCCCGTCCATTGGTTCCATGTCTGCCGTGTCCCCGATTCCGCTCCCCGCGCACCGGTGTGTCGTCCCGGACGCCCGGCTCGTGGCCGCCGCGGTGCGCGGCGGCCGGTCCACTGCTTGCCGTTCACGTCTCCCGGCGACGACCGGCGTCCCGCGGGTTTCGTGCCGCGTCCGGTCAGGTCACCGGGGCCTGCCGGGGCGGCAGCCCGTGATAGTAGTCCCCCACCGCCGTGAGGTACGCGCGGTCCATGGTCTCGCTGTCGGTGTGGAAGCGGGGAGCGGCCTTGACCTCGGTCCTGGTGCAGGCCACCGTGACCTTCCCGGCGTCGGTGTCGATGTCCGTCACGACGCCGACCGGCACGAGCACGCTCCTGCCGAAGATCCACACGCCGGTGTCGACGACGAGGTGCCGCATGCCGTGGTGGTCGGCCTCCCGGTCCACATGGCCGATGGTGCCGTCGCTCGCGGCGACGGTGCAGCCCGTCAGGTCCTGACCTTCCACGTGTCCGCTCTGCGGCGGGTACGACCAGATGCTGTCCGTGGGCAACTGTTGCTTCCCTCCCGTTGTGCCGACGACACCGGCCGGGCGGTGGGTCCTGCCCGGCGGTTCCACATCTGCTGATACCCGGCCATCGCACCCGCATTCGGATCGGACCGTGACAGCGCGGCGGGCAGGCGGCGGGCCCCCGGGGCACGGCGGGCGCGCGGCCGTCGGCACGCGCCAAACCCAGTCGTGTACCCCGTTTTCGCTCGGTCATGCACGGGCGTTCCCGGCCCGCCTCCCCGGGTGCGCCAGGTGGCACCGTGCTTTGTTCCGCGCCCTCCGCGTGGGTTAGCCTCTGGCGTATTTCAACGTCGGGCAAATCCGTGAACTGCGGAAATGCAGGCGCGAGCTGCCGGACCCGATCGGCCCGGCACGGTTCCGAGCCCTCGGTCCTCCGGGGGCTCCTGGGGAGCGGAACGAGGGTGCGCATGACCAGCGACAGCACCGGCACCGTCGCCACGGTGCCGGGCGACCAGGAGCTGCGCCGGCTCCTGGAAGGCCTGACGGCCGTACGGGACGGGGACTTCGGCACACGGCTGCCGGACGACGCGGACGGGCTGATGGGCGACATCGCCAAGGTCTTCAACGGCATGGTCGACCAGCTGTCCGTCTTCACCTCCGAGGTGACCCGGGTGGCCCGCGAGGTCGGCACCGAGGGGACGCTCGGCGGGCAGGCCGAGGTGCCGGGGGTCTCGGGCACCTGGGCGGACCTGACGGACTCGGTCAACGCGATGGCCGGGAACCTGACGACCCAGGTCCGGGACATCGCGCAGGTGGCCACGGCGGTGGCCAAGGGCGATCTGTCGCAGAAGATCGACGTGCCCGCGCGGGGGGAGATCCTGGAGCTGAAGGAGACCGTCAACACGATGGTCGACCAGCTCTCCGCCTTCGCCGACGAGGTCACCCGCGTCGCCCGCGAGGTCGGCAGCGAGGGACGGCTCGGCGGCCAGGCCAAGGTGCCCGGGGTCGCCGGTGTGTGGCGTGACCTGACGGATTCCGTGAACCACATGGCGGGCAACCTGACCAGCCAGGTCCGCTCCATCGCCCAGGTCACCACGGCGGTGGCCAAGGGCGATCTGTCGCAGAAGATCACCGTCGACGCCCGCGGCGAGATCCTGGAGCTGAAGAACACCATCAACACGATGGTCGACCAGCTCTCCGCCTTCGCCGACGAGGTCACCCGCGTCGCCCGCGAGGTCGGCACCGAGGGACGGCTCGGCGGCCAGGCGGACGTCAAGGGCGTCAAGGGCACCTGGCGCGATCTGACGGACTCGGTGAACTTCATGGCGGGCAACCTCACCGCCCAGGTGCGCAACGTGGCCCAGGTCGCCACGGCGGTCGCCGAGGGCGATCTGTCGCAGAAGATCACCGTCGACGCCCGGGGCGAGATCCTGGAGCTGAAGAACACCATCAACACGATGGTCGACCAGCTCTCCGCCTTCGCCGACGAGGTCACCCGCGTCGCCCGCGAGGTCGGCACCGAGGGCAACCTGGGCGGGCAGGCGACGGTCCGCGGGGTCTCGGGCACCTGGAAGGACCTCACCGACAACGTCAACGTGATGGCGAGGAACCTCACCGGCCAGGTCCGCTCCATCGCCCAGGTCGCCACCGCCGTGGCCCGCGGCGACCTGTCACAGCGGATCACGGTGGAGGCCAAGGGCGAGGTCGCGGCGCTGGCCGGGGTCATCAACACGATGGTCGACACCCTCTCGGCCTTCGCCGACGAGGTCACCCGCGTCGCCCGCGAGGTCGGCACCGAGGGACGCCTGGGCGGCCAGGCCCATGTGCCGAACGTGGCCGGCACCTGGAAGGACCTCACCGACAACGTCAACTCCATGGCCAACAACCTCACCGGCCAGGTGCGCAACATCGCGCTGGTGACGACCGCGGTGGCCAAGGGCGATCTGTCCAAGAAGATCGACGTCGACGCGCGGGGCGAGATCCTGGAGCTCAAGACGACCATCAACACGATGGTCGACCAGCTCTCCGCCTTCGCCGACGAGGTCACCCGCGTCGCCCGCGAGGTCGGCACCGAGGGACGGCTCGGCGGCCAGGCCGAGGTGGAGGGTGTCTCGGGCACCTGGAAGCGCCTGACGGAGAACGTCAACGAGCTGGCGGGCAACCTGACCCGGCAGGTCCGCGCGATCGCCGAGGTCGCCAGCGCGGTCGCCGAGGGCGACCTGACGCGCTCGATCACCGTGGAGGCGTCCGGCGAGGTCGCCGAGTTGAAGGACAACATCAACTCGATGGTGGAGTCCCTGCGCGAGACCACCCGGGCCAACCAGGAGCAGGACTGGCTCAAGACCAACCTGGCCCGCATCTCCAGCCTGATGCAGGGCCACCGGGACCTGCCCGTGGTCGCCGAGCTGATCATGGACGAGCTGACTCCCCTGGTGTCGGCCCAGTACGGTGCGTTCTATCTGGCCGAGGACGGCGACGACGGCCCCGAGCTGCGCCTCGTCGGCTCCTACGGGCGGCCCGAGGACGACCAGCGGCCCACCCGCATCGCCTTCGGCCGTACCCTGGTCGGCCAGGCGGCGCGCAGCCGCCGCGCCATCACGGTGGACGAGCTGCCGCCCGGCTACGTCACCATCTCCTCCGGCCTGGGCGAGGTCGTGCCGACCGCGCTGGTGGTGCTGCCCATCGTGGTCGAGGGCCAGGTGCTCGGCGTGATCGAGCTGGCGGCGGTCAGCCCGTTCACGGAGACCCACCGGGACTTCCTTTTCCAGTTGATGGAGACCATCGGCGTCAACCTCAACACCATCGTCGCCAACGCCCGCACCGACGTGCTGCTGGCCGAGTCGCAGCGCCTGACGGCCGAGCTCCAGGCACGTTCGGCGGAGCTGCAGGTGCAGCAGGAGGAGTTGCAGCGCTCCAACGCCGAACTGGAGGAGAAGGCCACCCTGCTGGTCGCGCAGAACCGCGACATCGAGGCGAAGAACCTGCAGATCGAGCAGGCGCGGCAGGAGCTGGAGGCCCGGGCCCAGCAGCTCTCGCTGGCCTCGAAGTACAAGTCGGAGTTCCTGGCGAACATGAGCCACGAGCTGCGCACCCCGCTCAACAGCCTGCTCATCCTGGCCCAGTTGCTCGCCCAGAACCCCTCGCGCAACCTCACCCCCAAGCAGGTCGAGTACGCGCAGATCATCCACTCCGCCGGCTCGGACCTGCTCCAGCTCATCAACGACATCCTCGACCTGTCGAAGGTCGAGGCGGGCAAGATGGACGTGGCCCCCGAGCGGGTGACGCTGCGCCAGCTCATCGAGTACGTCGAGGCCACCTTCCGGCCCATGACGACGCAGAAGGGGCTGGACTTCACCGTCACCACCGCGACCGGGGCCCCCGCCGACCTGCTCACCGACGACTCCCGGCTGCGGCAGGTGCTGCGCAACCTGCTGTCCAACGCCGTGAAGTTCACCGAGCGGGGCGGCGTGGAGCTGCGCGTCGAGCCGGCGGCGGACGGAGAGGTCCCCGAGGGCGTGCTGCGGGGCGGCGCCGTGGTGGCGTTCCGGGTGAAGGACACCGGGATCGGCATCCCGGAACAGCACCTGGAGACCATCTTCGGCGCGTTCCAGCAGGCGGACGGCACCACGAGCCGCAAGTACGGCGGCACCGGCCTCGGCCTGTCCATCACCCGGGAGATCGCCCAGCTCCTCGGCGGCGCCGTCACCGTGGACAGCACCCCCGGACAGGGCAGCACGTTCACCCTGTTCCTGCCGGTGGCGCGGCCCGACTTCGAGGAACTGCTCGGCCACGGCCCGGCGCCGGAGCAGGCCCCGGCCGACGCTCCCGCCGACCTGCCGGCCGCCCCTGCCACGGCGCCCCAGATCACGTCCGGGCCCCGGCAGCGTCCCCGGCGGCTGCTGGTGGTGGAGGAACGGCCGCGCGGTCTGCTGACCCTGGTCGCGGAGAGCGTCGTCGCCGATCTGACGCACGGCCGGGACGACGCGGGTCCCCGCCCGCCGGTCGACATCATCACCGCCGTGGGCGCCCAGGAGGCGGCCGGTGCCCTGGCCGCGGACCCCTGCCACTGCGTGGTCCTGGAGCTGGGCATGCCGGAGGGCGAGGCGTCCCGGTTCCTCCAGGCGCTGGAGGGCGACTCGGCGCTGGCGAGCGTGCCGGTGCTCGTGCACAGCGGTCACCGCACCGACGCCGCCCTGGAGCAGAGCCTGCAGTCGCGGTCGGCCGGCGGGGCCCTGGAGTTCCTGTCCAGCCTGGACGAACTGCGCGAGCGCATCGCGCTGCACCTGTCCGCGGAGGAGCCCGGGGACGTGCTGTCCCTGGTGCGCCCGGACGAGCCGCAGCGCCTGGCACCGCAGCCCGTCGAGGCCTCGCCGTCCGGCCGCACCGTCCTCGTCGTCGACGACGACGCGCGCAACCTCTTCGCGCTCAGCGGCATCCTCGAACTGCACGGCTTCCGGGTGCTGCACGCGGAGAACGGGCGCAAGGGCATCGAGACGCTCGTCGGCAACCCGGACATCGCCCTGGTCCTGATGGACGTGATGATGCCGGAGATGGACGGTTACACGGCGACCGCGGAGATCCGCAAGATGCCGCAGTACGCGGAGCTGCCCATCATCGCGGTCACGGCCAAGGCGATGCCCGGCGACCGGGAGAAGTCGCTCGCCTCGGGCGCCAGTGATTACGTCACCAAGCCCGTGGACACCCGCGACCTCATCGCCTGCGTCCGGCGGTGGCTGCCCGCATGAGGCCGGCCCCCGTCCCGTACACCGGTGGGCCGGGCGGCCCGCGGCGTCCCGCGCCGCGTGCCGCGGCGGCCCGCAGCCGAGGAGCAGTCACCCCGTGAGCATCTCCGAGCACCACAGCGAACCGGCCGGCCGCGAGCCGCGGCCGGAGGCCGCCGCGTCCGGAGCGGTCGCCCCACCGGAGGCGCTCGTCGTCCCCGGCGACCTGGCCGCCGACCTCGCGGGCATCCCCCCGCTCTCCCCCGTGGGCCGGCTGGCGGCCACGGTGGAGCGGCTCAGCCGCGAGGTGCGGGCCGCCCAGGCGGAGGCCGAGGGCCGCGCCCTGATCGAACTGGCCAAGGGCATCCTGGTCGAGCGGCTCGGGTGCGGCCCGGCGCAGGCCGCCCGGCAGTTGGCCGAGCTGGCCGAGCAGGCCCAGGTGACGCCGCTGGAACTGGCCGTCGACGTCATCAACCAGGCCGCCCGGGACCGGGTCTCGGAGGTGACGGACGCGTTCCTCGCCGCCACGGCCGCCGCGGAGACCGAGGCCGACGGGGAGGACGCCGGCGTTGAGGACGCCGACGCCGAGTCGGCCGCGGTGCGGCTGCGGGCGGCGGAGAGCGGGGCCCTGGCGGCGGACGACACCCAGGCCGTCGCCGTCTCCCTGCTGGAACAGGCGCTGCGCCCGCTGGGCGCGGTGGCCGTGGCGATCTGGGCGGCGGGTGCCGACGGGTCGCTGACCCTGGCCGGCAGTGCCGGCTTCTCCCCCGCCGAGGCGGCCCGCTGGCGCTACGTCCCCCCGGACGTGGTGACGGTGGCCCGGCGCGGCCTGACCGAACGCCAGGGGCAGTGGATCGCCTCGCTCGGCCGGACCGGGCTGCCCAGCATCGGCCGGCACCAGCATCCGGACGGCGGCCGGGTCGCCGTGCCCGCCGGGACCGGGGGCCGCATCCACGGCGTCCTGGAGATCGTCTGGGCCGCGCCCCTGGAGCCGCAGCCGCCCCAGATCGTCCGGCAGATCGAGGCCCTGGCCGAGCTGTGCGCCCACACCCTGGAGACCTACACCCCGCCGCTGGGCGCGCCGCAGGAACCACGGGTGCTGCCGGACGCGGCGGAGCTGATGGACCTGGCCGACGGACTGCACGACCCGGCGCTGGTCCTGGTCCCGCACCTGGACGGTTCGGGGAACCTGGCGGACTTCCGCATCCAGCATGTCAACGACCGCTTCCTGGACCCGGCCGGCCGGCCGCGCGCGGTGGTGAGCGGCGCGCTGCTGCTGGAGGCGTACCCGATGGCCGCCGGGGAGAGCGAGCTGTTCCAGCGGGTGGAGCGGGTGTACGCCACGGGCGAGCCGTTCCGCGCCCACCGCATGAACCTCACCGCCCTGGTCGACCAGGTGCCGCTGTCGGCGGTCGCGGACATCAGCATCAGCCGGCACGGCAACGCCGTCCTGCTCATCTGGCGCATCGAGGACGAGACGGCGCGGCTGGCCAGCCTGCTCCAGCACGCCCAGCGCCTCGGCCGCATCGGCGGTTTCGAGGAGAACCTGCTCACCGGCGAGATCACGTGGAACGGGCAGCTCTTCGACCTCTACGGGCGCCCGGAGACGAGCACGCCGGTGCCCTTGGAGCAACTGCCCTCGTACGCCCACCCGGACGACGCGGTGGCCATCGGCCGGTTCCTGCGGACCCTGGTGCACCACCGCCGGCCGGCGTCGGCGGCGTTCCGGCTGCAGCGGCCGGACGGGGTGACCCGGCACATCAGGGTCGTCGCCGAGCCGGTGCTGGACACCGACGGCCGGCTGCTCCTGGTCCGCGGGGCCTATCAGGACATCTCCTCCCAGCACTGGACGGAGGTGGCGCTCGCGGCGACCCGCGACCAGCTGGCGCACACCGAGCAGCAGGCCAGTGAGCGCAACCGGCTGGCGCTGCAGTTGCAGCAGGCCATCATGCCGCCGACGCAGGCCCCGCTGCGGCTGGCCGAGCTCCAGGTGGCGGTCCGCTACCGGCCCGCGGAGACCGAGCAGTTGGTGGGCGGCGACTGGTACGACGCCGTGGTCCTGCCGTCCGGGCTGGTGCTGCTGAGCGTCGGCGACGTGGCCGGGCACGGCATAGAGGCCGCGACCAGCATGGTCGTGCTGCGCAACGCGCTGCGCGGCCTGGCGGTGACCGGCGCCGGACCGGGCCAGCTGCTGTCGTGGCTGAACATCGTGGCGCACCACCTGACCGGCGCGGTCACGGCCACGGCGGTGTGCGGCCTGTACGACCCGGACACCCGGGCGCTGCGGTGGGCCAGGGCCGGTCATCTGCCGCCGGTGCTGGTGCGCCAGGCGGAGGCGGCTCCGCTGCCGCTGGTGAAGGGGCTGCTCCTGGGTGCGGTGCCGGAGACCTCCTACGAGGAGGCGGAGGTGCAACTGGCGCCCGAGGACACCTTGCTGATGTACACGGACGGCCTCATCGAGCGCCGCGACCGCTCCGTGGAGGAGACCCTGTCCCATCTGCTGTCGACCGCCCGCGCGGCGCCGAGCACGCTCGACCAGCAGTTGGACCGCCTGCTCACCTACAGCAAGTCGGACACGGACGACGACACGTGCATCGTGGGCATCCGGGTCAGGTGACCGGGGCCCTCGGGACGGGCGGCGGGCGGCACGGCCGCCCGCCGTCTGGGAGGCAGGCATGAGACGGGTAATCGCGGGTATCCGCCCGGGCGCGGTGAGGAACGCCTGCGGAATGCCGCAGGGATCACCGGCCCTGGCCGTCCGCTCTGTTGGAGGTACTCGTGTCCATTGCCCAGAACCCGCTGTCCGTCGAGGTCACGCTGCCCCGGGAGGATGTGGCGCTGCTCACGGTGCAGGGTTACCTGGATGTCGACACGGCGACGGAGTTCCAGCACCACCTGGCGAACCAGCTCCACCACGGCCGGCGCCACTTCCTGCTGGACCTGTCGGCGGTGCCCTTCATGGACTCCTCCGGCATGAACATCATCCTGCGCGTCTACCAGGAGGTCCGGGAGATCCCCGGCAGCGTGCACATCATCGATCCCACCCCGGCCGTGCAGCGCATCCTGGACCTGACCGGGGTCAGCATCACGGTGCCGGTCTCCAAGACCGTGGACGACGCCCTCGCGCTCGTCGACGGGGGGGCCGTGCCGGAGCCGGGCGCGGCGGGCACGTCCGGGCAGGAGGAGGCCTGATCCGGCCGGTCGTCGCCGGCCCGAACCGCTGCTCCTTCCCAGGACGTGCGTCGCGACACGGGCCGACCGCCCCGCCGCCCGGCCGGAGAGCTGCCGGGGACGAGGTGTCGTCCGAGGTGGACGGGTGATTACAGTGGTCGCCCGGCAGAGTCACAACAGCCGTCCCGTGCCTGGATACGGTTCGGTGCGACGCAACGCGCATGAGGAGTGAAACAGGTGCCGGAGCACACAGCGGAGGAAACGCACGGTTCGCCGACGCACGAGGTCAGGGACTTCCTGCGGCGCCGCCGTGAGCAGATCGCCCAGCGGTGGGCGGATGAGCCGCTGTTCCGCTCCGTGTTCACCGTCTCGCGGGACGAGGCGGTGGAGGCGGGCAAGGCCGTCGTGGACGCGCTGGCCGAGGTCGCGGACGCGGGGCGGGTCGACGACCCCGACGCGGCGGGATTCAGCGGAGTACGCGAGCAGTTGGCGCGGATGGGCGTCGCCCGGGGGCGGGCCGGCCTGACGGCCGCTCAGGTCTCGAGCGAGCTGGCCACCTTGCGCCAGCCCGTGGAGAACCTGCTGCTCAGCGACATCGGCGAGGCCCCGGCCGAGCACGTCCGGGCCTGCGCCACCACGCTGACCGTGCTGATGGGCACGTTGCGGGTGGTCGTCATGCAGACGGCGCTGAGCGAGGGCGAGGCGTTGATCGACCGGCAGCGGCTGCAGTTGCTGGAGGTGGCCACGCCCGTCATCAAGCTGTGGGACGGCATCGTGGCGGTCCCGCTGATCGGGACGCTGGACAGCGCCCGCAGCCAGGTGGTGATGGAGACCCTGCTCCAGTCCATCGTCGAGCAGCAGGCCCGGTTCGCGATCCTGGACATCACCGGCGTGCCGACGGTCGACACACTGGTGGCGCAGCACCTGATGAAGACGGTGGCGGCGGCCCGGCTGATGGGCGCGGAGTGCATCGTCTCCGGCATCCGTCCCGCCATCGCGCAGACCATCGTCCACCTCGGCCTGGACCTGGGCACGGTGATCACCCGGGCCGGGCTCGCCGACGCGCTGAAGTACGCGCTGCACCAGCTCGGGGCCGACATCGTGGGCCCGACGGCGAACGGTACGGGTCACCGGTGAGCGAGGCGTTCTCCGGCCCGGTGGCGGGGCACGTCCCGGTCCTGCGACTCGGTGACGTCCTGATGGTCACCCTCCAGGGGGACCTGCACGACAGTACGGCGCAGCAGTTGCAGCAGGACCTCGCCGAGACCATCACCCACAGCGGGGCCACCGGCGTGATCATCGACATCTCCGGGGTGGAGATCGTCGACTCCTTCCTGGGCCGGGTGCTGGCGGAGATCGCCGCGCAGGCGTCGCTGCTGGCCGCGCGCACGGTGGTGGTCGGCATGCGGCCCGCGGTCGCCATCACCCTGGTGGAGCTGGGACTGACCCTGCCCGGGCTGCGTACGGCGCTGAGCACCGAGGTGGCCATGGACCTCCTCACCCAGGGTGCGCCCCGCGTCGGCGTCCGCCGGGAGAGTCCGTGATGCCCACCGGCGCGGGCGTGGAGGCCCGCCTGCCGATCCGGTCGGACATGGATCTGGTGTGGGTGCGCCAGCATGTCCGGCAGGCGGCCGCCCAGCTCGGCTTCGGCCTGGTGGACCAGACCAAGCTGGTCACCGCGGCGAGCGAGCTGGCCCGCAACACGCTCGTGCACGGCGGTGGCGGCCACATGGAGTCGGAGCCGGTGGTCAGCGGCGGCGTGCGCGGACTGCGGCTGACCTTCAGCGACGAGGGACCGGGCATCGCGGACGTGGAGCGGGCGCTGAGCGACGGCTACACCTCCGGGGGCGGCCTGGGCATGGGCCTGGGCGGCGCCAGGCGCCTGGTGCACGACTTCGCCATCGAGACCGTCCCGGGGGCCGGGACCACCGTACGGGTGACCTCCTGGACGGCCCGTCCGCCGCGTCAGCGTGAGGAGCACTGATGCCGCGCGTGTGGGAGGTGCCGGTGCACGACTCGACACGTGTGCGCGACGCCCGGGTCGCCGCCGAGCAGGCGGCGGCCGCCGCCGCGCTGGACGAGCCGCGCACCGCGGCGGCGGCGCTGGTGGCGACGGAACTCGCCACCAACCTGCTCAAGCACGCGGGGGGCGGCCGGGTCCTGATCGATGTCGTCGACCCGCTCGTTCCGGCCGCCGGCCGGCAGGCGGCGCGGCCGGTGCAGATAGCGGCGATCGACCACGGCCCGGGCATCGCCGACGTGGCCGCCGCCCTGCGCGACGGGTTCTCCACGGCCCGGTCGCTCGGCGCCGGCCTCGGCACCTGCCGGCGCGTCGCCGACGACTTCGGCGTGCACAGCGTCCTCGGGCGGGGCACGGTGGCGGTGGCCCGGGTCGGTTCCGCGGCGGCACACGGCGCGGGTGAGCCGGCCGGGGTCCGGGCCGGGGGGATCAACGTGCCCTTCGGCGGTGCGGAGTACTCCGGCGACGCCTGGGCCTGGGTGCGGTCCGGGGACCGGATGACGCTGATGCTGGCCGACGGGCTGGGCCACGGCCCGGAGGCGGCCCGTGCCTCGGCCGCCGCGGTGGAGGCGCTGCACGGCTCGGCCCACCGCACGCCCGCCGAGATGCTGCGGCACCTGGACACGGCGCTCGGCGGCACCCGGGGCGCGGCCGTGGCCCTGGCCCAGGTCGACGCCCGCGCCGGGCGGCTGCGGTTCGCGGGGATCGGCAACGTGGGGGCGCGGCTGTGCGAGGGCGGCAGCTGGCGCGCGCTGGTGTCCCGGCCCGGCATCGTCGGCGTGCACCGGCCGGCGACCGTGCGGGAGGAGGAGACGGACTGGGCGGAGGACCGGCTGCTGATCCTGCACAGCGACGGCCTGCCCAGCCGCTGGGTGCCGCCGGCCGGCATCTGTCCGGGGACGGGATCCGACCCGGCGGTGACGGCCGCCGTGACGATACGCGACGCCAGCAGTCCCGCCCGCCCGGTGCGGGACGACACCGCCGTGGCCGTGCTGTCCCCGATCCCGCCGGACCGCCCATGATGCGTACTTGGCAGATTTCCACCGTCACCGATGCGGCGCGTGCCCGCATCGCCGCCGCCCGGCTGGCCGCCGCGTGCGGCGCGCCGCCCCTGGAGCGCACCCGGCTCGCGGCCGCGCTCAGCGCCCAGTTGCGCCAGTGCCTCACCAAGGGCGGCACCTGGCGGCTCACGCTGGAGGAGGAGGCGTCCGGCGGGGAGTGCCTGCTCCACGTGACGGTGACCCCCTCCCCGGAGGCGTGTGCCGCCGGAGCGGCGCCGTGGCGTACCTCGGTGTCCTGTCCCGAGGCGGCGCGTGACGCCGAGAGCGGTGTCGTGGCGGGCGACGACCCGGCGGCGCTGGCGGAGGCGCTGCTGGGCGCCGACGAGGACACGGCACTGGTGCTGGACAAGCTCACCGAGCAGGAGGAGCTGGTCGCCTTCCACCGGGAGGAGCTGCACCAGACCAACCAGGGCGTGGTGGCGCTGCACGCCGAGCTGGACGCGGCGGGCCGGGCCCAGCGGGAGGCGTTCGCCGCCGAGCGCAAGGCGCGCCGTGAGGCGGAGAGCGCCCGGCGCAGGCTGACGTTCCTGGCGGACGCGAGCGCGGTGGTGACGGCGTCGCTCAACCACCACGAGATCGTGCGGCGCCTGGCGGAGGTGCTGGTGCCGGAGTACGCCGCCAGTGTCGACGTCTGGCTGTTCGACAACTCCGAGCACGCCGACGCCGGCCCGGCCCGGCACCGGTCCGCCCCGCATCCGGCCGCGGCCGTGGTGGCGGCGCGCACGGGCCGGCCGCAGTACGCCGCCGCCCACCCGGGCGGCCTGCCCGGCGTCGACGACCAGCCGCCCGCGGCGCTCCACCAGGACCGGCCCCTGCTGTGCATCCCGCTGATGGCCCGGCGGGCGTCGCTGGGTGTGCTGACGCTCTCCCCGCCCGGGGAGCGCTGGGACCCGGACGACGCGGTGATGCTGATCGAGCTGGCCCGGCGGGCCGGCACGGCGATCGACAACGCCCGGCGCTTCGAGCACAACCGGGACATCGCCGAGACGCTGCAGCGCGCCCTGCTCACCGACCTGCCCGACACGCCGGGCCTGAAGCTGGCCGCCCGGTATCTGCCGGCCACGCACGGGCTGAACATCGGCGGTGACTGGTACGACGCCTTCCGCCAGCCCGACGGCAGTGTGATCGCGGTCATCGGCGACGTGACCGGGCACGGGCTGCACGCGGCGGTCATGATGAGCCAGTTGCGTACCGCGCTGCGCGCCTACGCCGTGGACGGCGGCAGCCCCGGGCGGCTGCTGACCCGGCTGCACAACTTCCTGCACCACCTCCAGCCCGACCTGTACGCCACCGCGGTCATCGCCCGGTTCCGCCCGGGCGATCCGACCCTGACATGGGCGGCCGCCGGCCATCCGCCGCCGGTGCTGCGCACCGCCGACGGCCAGGTGCGCATCCTGGACGCCAAGCCCGGCGCCATGCTCGGCATCCCGCTCAAGCAGGAGATCGCCGACCACACCGTGCGGCTGAGCCCCGGGGCGACGCTGGCGCTGTACACCGACGGCCTGGTCGAGCGGCGGGCCCTCGGCATAGACCCGGGCATCGAGCGCCTGGCGGCGGCGCTCGGCGGGTTCGGCTCCGCGGAGCTGGAGGCGGATCTGGCGGGCGCGGCCGACGGCATCCTGCATCCCCTGCTGAGCGACTCGGAGCGCGACGACGACGTGTGCCTGCTGCTGTGCCACGTCAGCGGGGTGTGAACGGACCGGGCGGGGCGGGCCGCCGTCCCGCCCGGCTCGTCTTCCGGTGCGCGACCGGCCCGCGGGGGGCATGGTGGTGCTGGAGACGTTCGCCTGCCTGCCGCGTCCGGGTCGCGTGACGGCCGTCGGCGCGATGGGATCGCGGGAGGTGCGAAACAGCGATCCTAGGGCAGGCGAATGGCGTTCGAGGCAGACCGCCTGGAGCCGCAGAAAGGGATGAACACCGTGACACGACCCAGGATCCTGGTGGTTGGCGCAGGTTTCGCCGGTGTGGAGTGCGTCCGCCGCCTGGAGAGGAAACTCTCCCCCCAGGAAGCCGATGTGACGCTGGTGACGCCGTTCGCCTACCAGCTCTATCTGCCGCTGCTGCCCCAGGTCGCTTCCGGGGTGCTCACACCCCAGTCGATCGCCCTGTCCCTGCGCCGCAGCCAGAAGTATCGCACCCGGATCATCCCGGGCGGCGCCATCGGCGTGGACCTGAAGGCCAAGGTGTGCGTCATCCGCACCATCACCGACCAGATCGTCGACGAGCCGTACGACTACATCGTGCTGGCCCCCGGCAGCGTCACCCGTACCTTCGACATCCCCGGTCTGACCGACAACGCGTTCGGCATGAAGACCCTCGCGGAGGCCGCCTACATCCGCGACCACGTCATCTCCCAGCTCGATCTGGCCGACGCCAGCCAGGACCCGGCCGAGCGGGCGTCCCGGCTGCAGTTCGTGGTGGTGGGCGGCGGTTACGCCGGTACGGAGACCGCGGCGTGCCTGCAGCGTCTGACGCACGCCGCCGTCAAGCGGTACCCGCGGCTGGACCCGGGCCTGATCAAGTGGCACCTGATCGACATCGCGCCCAAGCTCATGCCGGAGCTGGGCGAGAAGCTCGGGCGCAGCGCCCAGGAGATCCTGCGCCGGCGCGGCATCGAGGTCTCGCTGGGCGTCTCCATCGAGAAGGCGGGCCCGACGGAGGTCACCTTCACCGACGGCCGGGTGGTGCCCACCCGCACGCTGATCTGGACCGCCGGCGTGGTCGCGAGCCCCCTGATCGCCACGCTGGGCGCGGAGACGGTCAAGGGACGGCTGGCGGTCACGGCGGAGATGTGCCTGCCGGGCCATGACGGGGTGTTCGCGCTCGGCGACTCCGCCGCCGTGCCGGACCTCGCCAAGGGCCAGGACGGTGCGGTGTGCCCGCCGACCGCGCAGCACGCGATGCGGCAGGGCCGGCACGTCGCCGAGAACATCGTCGCCACCCTGCGCAACCAGCCGATGCGGCCGTACGTGCACAAGGACCTCGGTCTCGTCGTCGACCTGGGCGGCAAGGACGCGGTCTCCAAGCCGCTCGGTGTGGAGCTGCGGGGCGTGCCCGCCCAGGCCGTCGCGCGCGGGTATCACTGGTCGGCGCTGCGCACCAATGTCGCCAAGGCCCGCGTGATGACGAACTGGCTGCTCAACGCGGTGGCCGGGGACGATTTCGTGCGCACCGGCTTCCAGGCCCGCAAGCCCGCCAAGCTGAAGGACTTCGAGTACACGGACGCCTATATGACGCCGGAACAGGTGCGGGCGCACGTGGAGGGCGCGGGCCGGATCGAGTCGTGACCCGGCGACGTGCCGCCGCCGACGGCATGCGATGCTGGAGTGGCGGATCTTGAAACGACCCGCGCGTGAGACGCGTTGAAACGGGAGAGAGTACGGCGGCGTGAGGGCAGCGGGACGCTCGGGTCGGACACGTCTGCGGGATCGCGTCGCCGCGTCCGATCCGGGGCTGCTGCGGCTGACGGCCGGTCTGCGGACGGTGGGCGCCATCGCTCTGGCGCTGGCGGTGCTCGCCCTGCTGGGGTCCGACGTCACCCATCTGGTGGCGGGGGCCATGGCCGCGATGGTGGCGACCTTCGCCATCCGCGAGAAGCAGCCCGCCGCGCAGGCCGTCACGCTCGCGCTCGGCCTGCCGGTGGCGCTCGCCTCCGTGTCGCTGGGCGCGGTGCTCAACGCGCGGGTCGTCGTCGGTGACGTCTTCTTCGTCGTCCTGATCTTCTGTGCCGTCTACGCCCGCCGGTTCGGCGACCGCGGTACCGCGCTCGGCCTGATCGGCTTCCAGGTCTACTTCCTGTCCCTGTTCGTCGGCGCCACGGTCTCGGCGCTGCCCGAGGTGTGCGTCGCCATCGCCGTGGCGTTCGGGTGCAGTGCCGTGGTGCGGTTCGCCGTCGTGCCCGCGACGCCCGCGGGTGTCCTGCAGCGGCTGCGGCAGGCGTTCCGGGCCCGGCTGGCGCAGTTGCTGTCGGCTCAGCTCGAGCTGCTGGACGCCGGGCCGGACGAGGTGGACAAGGTCCTGGAGGACCTGCGGGCCGGGACCGCGCGGCTGCACGAGACGGCCCTGATGATCCAGTCCCGGCTGGAGGAGGGGACGCCCGACGAGTCGGTGGCGCGGCTGGTGCAGCGCCGTGTCGCGGACGCCGAGATCGCCGCGGAGCGGCTCGGGCTGCTGCTGCTGACCGCGCGCAGCGCCGAGCGGGCGGACACCCTGACCCTGCATCTGCCGGGCGCACCGGCCCCGTCGATGCGCCGCGCCTCGGCGCCGGACGAGGCCACGGCGACGCTGCGGCGCGATCTGGAGGCCCTGCGGGCACTGGTGCTGCGGCCCGCCTCCGAGCACACGGGGACGGCGCTGGCACATGTGCGCAACCGGCTTCTGGGCTACCGCGACGAGGAGAACCTGCCGCCCGCCGCCCCCGTCGTCCAGGACGTCTTCCGCGGCATCGGCGAGACCGCCCGCGCGGTGCTGGGTCTGCGGATCGCGCTGGACGGGCCGCAGGACGAGTCGGACGACAGCCCGGCGACGGCCCGCTCCCGCGAGGAGCTGGACGCCGAGGACGCCGCCATCGACGCCGGCGAGGAGGAGGCGCCCGAGGAGCCCACCGGCCTGCGCCGACCCACCACGCGGGCGGCGGTGCAGGTCGCGGTCGGCTCGTCGCTGGCCATCGTGGGCGGTGAGCTGCTGTCCACGCAGCGCTGGTACTGGGCGGTCCTGACGTGCTGGATCGTCTTCCTGAACACCGCCTCCACCGGCGAGATCCTGGTGAAGGGCTACCGCCGGCTGCTCGGGACCGTGTTCGGGGTGGTGGCCGGCATCGTGCTGGCCGGCCTGGTCGGGCAGCACACGTGGACGGCGTTCGGGCTGGTGCTGGTCTTCATCTTCGCGATGTTCTACACGGCGCCGCTGTCGTACACCCTCATGTCGTTCTTCGTCACGGCGATGCTCGGGCTGCTCTACACGCTGCTGCACACCTACAGCGCCGCGGTGCTGCTGCTGCGGGTGGAGGAGACGGCGCTGGGCGCTGCCTGCGGTGTGGTGGCGGCGGCGCTGGTGCTGCCCATCCACACCGACCGCCGGACGAACGAGCTGCTGGGCACGGTCCTGCAACGGCTCACCGACGTCACCGAGGAGGCCGTCGACCAGCTCAGCGGCGGTCCCGCGGCCGACCTGCTGGACCGGGCCCGGGATCTGGACCAGGCGCTGGGCGACCTGCGCGCGGCGACCCAGCCCCTCACCCACCCGGTCACCCCGATGCGGGCCCGGCGTGACACCGCCCGCTATGTGGTGGCGCTCCTGGAGACCTGCGCCTACCACGCGCGTTCGCTGGCCGCCACCGCGGAGCTGCTGCCGACCCATCCCTCGATCGCGGCCGACCCCCGGCTGCGCGGGGCCGTGCGGCGGACCGTGCGCAACATCGACGCGATCGCCGCGCACCTGGCCGACGAGCACGCCGAGGCGGCGGTCGAGACGGGGCCGAGCATCGCCTCGCTGCTGGAGCCGGGCGCCGACGGGACACCGCGCTACGGCCGCATCACCGGCCGGGTGCTGCGGCATCTGGAGCGCCTGGACGAGGCGGTGGTGGGTCTGGCCCGGCCGCTGGGCGTCCCGGTGGCGGCGCCCCAGCGGTAGGGCCGGGCGCGCCGGCCGGGAGCGCTGTCAGAAGTCGGTGGGCAGTCCGCTGGCCTCCGCTATGCCGCGCAGTTCCTCGTTCTGGCGGTGGCGGTCCCGGAGGAAGTCGGCGATCTCGCCGAGGCGTGCCGGGTCGGAGGCGGTGGCCGCGTCGGTGACGACCCGGATCGGCCCGGTCTCCTCGGTGCTGATCTCGACCACCTCGTTGTCGAGGCGGCCGGTGACGGCGGTGGCGATGACCAGGGCGGCTTCCTCGCGGATCTCCTGGGGCAGCTCGTCGGCCTCGGTCCCGTCCAGGGAGAAGTCGATGGTGGGGAGCTGCCTCTCGTCGATGGCCCGCAGGACCGGCTCCACGACGCTGAGCAGCAGCCGGTAGTCCTCGGTGTCCATCCGGATGCGCAGAAGGTCGAGGTAGACGTCCACGGGACGGCCGTCCGGCGGAATCTCGTGTTCGTTCATTCCTGGCGGGTTCCCCGTGGCCCGCGGGTCAGACGCGGCGCCAGCGGGCGAGCGCGAAGGAGAACACGCCGAACAGGACCAGGCCCAGCGCGACGCACACCAGCAGCCAGGGCCCCAGGGGGGTGCCGGCGAAGGAGCGCAGGGTGTCGTCCAGGCCCTTGGCCTCGTCGGGCTGGTAGTCGACCGCGGCGCGCACGGCGAAGGCGCCCGCCGCGGCGAACACCAGCCCGCGCGCCACTCCGCCGCCGACGCCCGTGACGTCCACCAGCCGCCGGGCCCAGGGGCTCAGCTCGCCCGTCTTCAGCTTGCGGTGGTAGGTGCGGCGCAGTGCCTGCACGCCGATCACCACGCCCGCGACGACGATCGCCGCTCCGGCCGCGCCCACGGCCCACTGTCCGGCGGGCACCTCCAGCAGCCGGGCGGTGACGTCGCGGGACTGCCGGTCGCTGGATCCGCTGCCCGAGCCGCCGCCGGGGTTGGCGGCGAACGCCAGGACGGAGTAGGCGACGAAGGTGTAGAAGACACAGCGGGCCGCGGACGCCAGCCGCTTCTTCGGCTTGCGGCCGTCGGGTCCCACGGCGCCGAAGAGCGCCTCGGACAGCCGCCACAGCGCCATGCCCACCAGGCCGATGCCCAGTGCCCACAGCAGTACGGCGCCGAAGGGCCGGTCGGCCAGCTCGGCCAGGGCGCCGCCGCGGTCGGCCTGCCGTCTTCCCTCGCCGAAGGCGATCTGCAGGGCCAGTATGCCGACCAGCAGGTAGATCACTCCGCGGGCCGTGAGTCCGGCCCGCGCGGCCCCCTCCGCGACCGAGCCGTTCGCCGCCTGCCGGGCCCTGTTGCGGCCGGTCCGTACCGGCGTCCACGTGTTCATCTCGCTCCTCCCCTGCCGGGCACGGGAGTCCGGATGCCCCGGTTCGTACCGCACACACCCGGATGCTCACGCTCCGGATGGCCGGGGGTCCGTCTCCGGACGCCGCCGGTCACGCGGGGGGCCGGCTCCCGCGATGCGGGCGGAGGGGACGCGGCCCGGACGCGGCCCCGCACGGCACGTCCGCGCCCGCGGAGCGGGGCGGCACGCCGGGGCCCAGGTGTCCCGTCACGGCACGGCCCGCCTCCCCGTTCCGGGCACGCGGGCACGGCACCGTCGCTCCGGGCGTACGGAAGGGCCTCGGGCCGCTCTCGCCCCTCTCACGGCACACGTACGGCCCGTCCCGGAGCGGCCCACCACGCGGGCGGGCCGGTCCGGGACGGGCCGGGGGTGTGCCTTCAGTCGGCCGGCCGCCCGTCCGCGGGCCTGCGGCCGGGCCGCTGCCCCAGGGCCTCGTCCCGCACCCGGGCGCAGCTGCGGCTGATGAGACGGGAGACGTGCATCTGCGAGATGCCCAGCCGGTCCGCTATACGGCTCTGGGTCATGTCCTCGAAGAAGCGCATGTACAAGATGGCCCGCTCCCGTTCGGGCAGGCGGCGCAGGCCCTCCTTGGCGGACTCGCGGTCGATCACGACGTCGTACGAGGAGTCCGCCGCGCCGAGGGTGTCCGCGAGGCTGTAGCCGTCGTCGCCGGCCGACAGCTCGGCGTCCAGCGACAGCGTGCTGAAGCTCTCCAGCGCCTCCATTCCGGCGCTGACCTCTTCTTCCGTCAGTCCCGTATGGGCGGCGATGTCGGCCACCGAGGGTTCGGGGCTGCCCGGGCTCTGGGTGAGTTCACGGCGCGCCACGCGCACCTTGTTGCGCAGTTCCTGCACCCGGCGGGGCACCCGCAGGGCCCACATCCGGTCCCGGAAGTGCCGCTTGACCTCGCCGGTGATGGTGGGGACGGCGTAGCTCTCGAAGGCCCCCCGCTCCGGGTCGAAGCGGTCGATGGCCTTCACCAGCCCCAGCGCCGCCACCTGCCTGAGGTCCTCGACGGACTCCCCGCGGTCGCGGAAGCGCCCGGCGATCCGGTGCGCCATGGGCAGCCAGGCCGTGACGAGTTCGTCGCGGACGGCGTCGCGCTCGGGCCCGTCCTCCAGGGACGCGAGCTTCGCGAAGAGGGCGGCGGTGTCGGGGGCGTCGTCGTGCCGTCGGCGGGCGGGGGTGGTCGTGGACTCGGGCTCGGGCGTACCGGGACGGCTGGTCGGCGTATCGATGAGCATGCGGATTCGCTCCTGAACGGTGGTCTCAGGGACTTTCCGCGGGAGTCGGTGGGCAAAGGGCTGTCCGCCATGCCTGGAGGGCCCGGGGCAGCCACACCGCTCCCGCTGCTGCGCCTCCGGTCCGAAGCACGAAACTGCGTCTGCCCTCCCCCCGGTGGAACAAACTCCGCTTTTCGCAAAAGCACCCAGGAAGCGCGCGTGGCGGGTGCTAGATCAGCGGAACCACCACGGTGATGCGCTTGCCGCCGGAGGGCAGGTCGGACACGCGCACGTCACGCGCCAGCCGGCAGACGATCGGCCAGCCCCGGCCGCCCACCCGCCGGCGTCCCTGGGGGTCGACCGGCTCCCTGACCACCGGCAGCTCGGTGCTGCGGTCGCTCACGGACAGGCGCACGTCGGGACCCTCCACGTCGACCCGGAAGTCGGTGAGGCCGCCGCCGTGCAGTATCGCGTTGGTCGTGAGTTCGGAGGCGACGAGCACGGCGTCCGACAGCGCGTCCGCGTCGCAGGGGGTCCGGGTGGCGCGGCAGCGTTCGGTGACGGCGCGTTCCACGGCCCGGCGCGCCTCCGCGGGTTTGCCCGGCCGGGGCTGCCGGGCCCGGTCAGGTCCGTACCGTTCGACGGCGGGTTGGGTCGTCTGCCTCTCACACATCCGTCAGCTCCCTGGTCGGCGGGAAGAAGAAGCCGGATCGGGCCGCACCCGGGCAGTCGGCCGGACGTGCGGCCGGTGGGGGGTCGCAGACCCGGGCCTTCACCGTGGCCGCCCGGTCGCGGCGGGTCCTGCATTCCGGCTGACCCCTCCTCGTGCCCCCAAACCTTCGGGCGCCCGCAGGGACCGGGGCCATCCCGGGGCCGTGCCGGGGTACGCGGAAGGGCATGACCGATGTGGTGGATTCCGACGAACTGATGCGGCGCATGCAACGCGCGCGGGCCTGTGCGGCCAGGGAGGAGCGGACATGGCGGGAGCGGCGCGACGAGCTGAGGTCCTCCGACCCGGAGGCGGCCCGTGAGGCGGCCGTCCGGACGGTGGCCTACGAGACGGTCCTCAGGGTGCTGGACGAGGTCCTGACACCGGGGAAGCACGCGGCCGGCGGCTGACCCGGCCGGCCGGCGCGGGCGCCCCCGGGGCGCGCCGGCGCCGGCCGGTGGGGGCCGGCGGACGGAGGGCGGGAGCCGGGCGGCGGCACGGCGCGGGCGGGCGGCGCCGTGCCGCCGTCCGGGCCACGGGCCGGTTGGCGGCGGCCGGTGCCGGGAACCCGCACCGGCATGGCAGCCGATCACACCCGAGCACCGGTCCTGGAAGCCCTCGCCGACTACCGCCGCGAGGGGCGCCTGTCGTTCACGCCCCCGGGGCACAAGCAGGCGCGCGGCGCCGACCCCGCCGTGCGCGAGGTGCTCGGCGACGCCGTCTTCCTCGGCGACGTCCTGGCGACCGGCGGGCTGGACGACCGGCTCACCCGCAACCGGGTGCTGCAGCGCGCGCAGGAGCTGATGGCCGACGCGGTCCACGCCGACCACACCTTCTTCTCGACCTGCGGAAGCTCCCTGTCGGTGAAGGCGGCGATGCTGGCGGTCGCCGGACCGCACGAGAAGCTGCTGGTCGGCCGGGACGCCCACAAGTCGGTGGTGTCGGGTCTGATCCTGTCCGGGATCGAGCCGGTGTGGGTGGAGCCGAGGTGGGACCCCGAGCGGCATCTGGCCCATCCGCCCTCCGCCGGGGACTTCGACGCGGCGTTCGCCGCCCACCCGGACGCCAAGGGCGCCCTGATCACCAGCCCGACGCCGTACGGGGCCTGCGCGGACCTGCGGGCCGTCGCCGAGGTCTGTCACCGGCGTTCGCTGCCGCTGCTCGTCGACGAGGCGTGGGGCGCGCATCTGCCCTTCCACCCGGATCTGCCGTCGTGGGCGATGGACGCCGGTGCCGACGTCTGCGTCACCAGCATCCACAAGATGGGCAGCGGCCTGGAGCAGGGATCCGTCTTCCATCTGCGCGGCGGGCTGGTGCCGCCGAAGCTGCTGGGCATGCGGGCCGACCTGCTGGGCACCACGAGCCCGTCGGCGCTCGTCTTCGCCGGGCTCGACGGCTGGCGCCGGCAGATGGCCCTGCGCGGCCGGGAGATCATGGGGGCCACGCTGGATCTCGCGGCCGAGGTCCGGGCGGCCGTCGAGGAGATCGACGGCCTGCACGTCGACGGCCGTGACGACTACTGCGGGCCGGGGCGGGCCGACGACTTCGATCCGCTGCCCGTCGTCATCGACCTGGACGGGCTGGGCATCACCGGGTTCCAGGCGGCCGACTGGCTGCGCGAGCACCGGAACCTGATCGCCCATCTGACCGACCACCGGCGCATCGGCACGCAGATCACCCTCGGCGACGACCGGGCGACCACCGGGGAACTCCTCGCCGCGCTCAAGGACCTCGCCCGGGCGGCGCCCGGACTGGCTCCCGCGCCCCGGGTCGAGGTGCCGTCGCCGTCCGAGCTGCGGATGGAGCAGGCGCTGCTGCCCCGGGACGCGTTCTTCGGGCCCACCGAGGACGTGCGGCTCAGCCGTGCGGCCGGCCGGGTCGCGGCGGAGATGATCACGCCGTACCCGCCGGGGATCCCGGCGGTGCTGCCCGGCGAGCGGCTGACCGAGCCGGTCCTGCGGTACCTGCGCAGCGGTCTGGACGCCGGGATGTACCTCCCCGACCCGAGCGATCCGGAGCTGGAGACGATCAGGGTGGCCGCGCGGCAGTGAGACCGGTCACGCGGCCCGGTTCCGATTTCACGCGGCGGCCAAAAATGGTTTAGCGTTCATACATACGTGGCGACGGAGTCGACCGCACCGGGTCCTCCGGCGTCACCGCGTACGGCCCTGGCTGGTTTCCCCCGTCCAGCCAGGGCCTTTTCATGCCCTGGCGGCAACGCCCCGGACCACCGCGCCGGACGGGGCCCAAAGGCCGCCGGTTTCCGGACTGCGGCCCGCGATCCTTCGCCATCGCCGTCCGCCGAGGTGCCCAAGGTGTCCGCACCCGCTGAAATGGGCGTAGGGAAAGCACCGGACAGCAGATCCCGGCGAGGAGCCCCGCGTCATGACCAAAGCGATCAAACTGCTCACCGCGCTTCCGCCGCCGCAGCGCGGGCGCCTGACGGCACTCGCCCGGGAGGTGTCCTTCCCGGAGGACGCCGTCATCTTCGAGCCGGGCGGCACGGCCGACCGCTTCTGGGTGATCCGCTCCGGCGCGGTCTCGCTGACCCAGCGGGTGTCGTCCCTGGAACGGATGACGGTGGCGAGCCTGGGCGCCGGCGACCTTCTCGGCTGGTCCTGGCTCTTCCCGCCGTACCGGTGGGATTTCGGCGCGGAGGCGTTCAGCCCGGTACGGGCCTACGAGTTCGACGCGGCGGCGGTGCTGGGGCTGTGCGAGGAGGAGCCGCAGCTCGGGCTGACGCTGATGCGCTCGGTCGCCGAGATCCTCGCGCACCGGCTGGAGATGACCCGCGGCCAGCTCATGGAGCAGTTCGCGCTGCACCGGCGCGGCTCCCTGTGAGGCGTCAGACGCGGTAGCGGCGCAGCGCCGGGGCGGCGAAGGCCAGGGCCAGCATCACGGCGACGACGAGCAGGCCGCCGCCCGTGACGGCGGCCCGGGGGCCGAAGGCCGAGCCCGCGGTGCCGTGCAGCACGTCGGCCAGGCGCGGGCCGCCCGCGACGACCACGGTGAAGACGCCCTGCATCCGGCCGCGCATCTCGTCGGTCGCGGCGGACAGCAGGATCGCGCCGCGGAAGACCATGGAGACCATGTCCGCGACCCCGGCGACGGCGAGGAAGGCCACCGCGAGCCACAGACTGCCGCTGAGCCCGCAACCGGCGATGGCCGCGCCCCAGACCACGACCGCGCCGATCACCATCCAGCCGTGCCCGCGGGCCCGCGAGAAGGTGCCGGAGAACAGCCCGCCGAGCACCGCCCCGATGGGGATGGCCGCGTACAGCAGGCCGAGGGCGAGTCCCTCCCCGTACGGGGCGTACGTCTGGGCGGCCAGCTCCGGGAACAGGGCGCGGGGCATGCCGAGCACCATGGCGACGATGTCGGCGAGGAAGGACAGCAGCACGACCGTGTGGCCGGCGATGTAGCGGAAGCCTGCCACGACCTCCCGCAGTCCCGCGCGCCGCCTCCCCGCGCCGGACAGGGGCGGCAGCGGCGGCAGCCGGTGGACCGCCCATACCGTGACGCACAGGGCCAGGGCGTCGAGGAGATACAGCTCGGGCAGGCCGACGACGGGGATGAGGACGCCGGCCAGCAGCGGGCCGACCACCTGGCCGGTCTGCATGACGGTGGAGCCGAGGGCGTTGGCGGCGGGCAGTTCCTCCTCCGGCACCAGGCGGGCGATGGAGGCGCTGCGGGCCGGCGCGTTCAAGCCCCAGAACGCCTGCTGAAGCGCCAGCAGCAGCATCAGGGCGGCCACCGACTCCAGCCCGGTGACCGCCTGCAGCCAGAACAGCAGCGAGGTGACGGCTATGCCGGTGTTGGTGATCAGCAGCAGCTTGCGGCGGTCCACGGCGTCGGCGACCGCCCCGCCCCACAGGGCGAAGACCACCAGCGGCACCAGGCCGGCCAGGCTCGCGGTGCCCACCCACGCGGAGGAGCCGGTGATGCCGTAGATCTGCTGGGGCACGGCGACGGCGGTGAGCTGGCTGCCGACGGCCGTGACGGTGGTCGACGTCCACAGCCGGCGGTAGGCGGGGCGGCGCAGCGGGCGGGTGTCCATCGCCCAGCGGCGACGGCCGCGCCGCCGCCGCTGGGCGGAGTCCTCGGTGGGGCCCTGCGCCCCCGGTTCGGTGGTGCTGTCGCTGGTGTCCACGCGCTTCCTACATGCTCGCTACATCTTTCGGCTCGGGTTCACTATCGCAGTACGTCCGCGGCGCCCGGCCCCCGGCTCAGGCTCCCGCGATCAGCGTCACGCCGAGGGCGATCATGGTGACCGCGACCAGGGCGTCCAGCACGCGCCAGGCCGCGGGCCGCGCCAGGAAGCGGCCGAGGAACCGGGCGCCGAACCCGAGCGCGGCGAACCAGCACAGGCTGGCGCACGCGGCACCGAGTCCGAAGGTCCAGCGCAGCGGGCCCCGGTCGGCGGCGACGGAGCCGAGCAGGAAGACGGTGTCGAGGTAGACGTGGGGGTTGAGCCAGGTCAGCGCCAGGCAGGTGAGCACGGCCCGCCGACGCGAGCCCGCCGCCTCCCCCTGGGCGACGAGCGTGCCGGGCCGCAGCACCCGCCGGGCGGCCAGGGCGCCGTAGCAGAGCAGGAACGCCCCGCCGATCCAGCCCACCGCGGTCAGCGCGCCCGGCCAGGCCACCACCACCGCGCCGACGCCGCCGACACCGAGCGCGATGAGCACCGCGTCGGACAGGGCGCAGATGCCCACCACCGCGAGGACGGCTTCACGGCGGATCCCCTGTCGCAGGACGAAGGCGTTCTGTGCGCCGATGGCGACGATGAGCGACAGGCCGGTGCCGAATCCGGCGGCCGCGGCGGCGAGGGTGCTGTTCATGCCGTCGACGCTAGGCGGATGATCACCCAAGGTACAGCTAAGGATTCTTACGGCTCTTTAGCGTAACTTCAGATCCATGACTGCGGAGACGACGGCCGAGCTGCCGCTGGACCAGGTGCGGACGTTGCTGGCGGTGGTGGACGAGGGGACGTTCGACGCGGCCGCCACCGTGCTCCATGTGACGCCGTCCGCGGTCAGTCAGCGGGTGAAGGCACTGGAGCAGCGCACGGGCCGGGTGCTGCTGCTGCGCACCAAGCCGGTGCGGCCGACGGAGTCGGGGGCGGTGCTGGTGCGGCTGGCCCGCCAGCTGGCCCGGCTGGAGCGGGACGCCTACGCCGAACTGGGCCTGAGCGGCGCCGGGGAGGCGACCCGCGTCTCGGTGGCGGTGAACGCCGACTCGCTGGCGACCTGGTTCCTGGGGGCGCTGACCGGCGTCCCGCGCGCGCCGGGGCTCTGTTTCGAGCTGCGCCGCGAGGACGAGGACCACACGGCGGCGCTGCTGCGGGAGGGGGCGGTGATGGCCGCGGTGACCTCGTCCCCGGATCCCGTGCCCGGCTGCTCCGTGCGGGCGCTGGGCCGGATGCGGTATCTGCCCGTGGCGGCGCCGGAGTTCGCCGCGCGGCACCTGGACGGTCCGCTGCGGGAGGTGCTCGGCCGGGCTCCCGTGGTGGCCTTCGACCGGCGCGACGACTTCCAGGACGGCTTCGTCCGCCGGCTGCGGCGGGGCCGGGGCGGCGCCAGCGGGGTGCGGCACTACGTACCGACGTCGGAGGGGTTCGTCGAGGCGGTCGCCGCCGGGCTGGGCTGGGGCATGGTGCCCGAGGCGCAGGCGGACCCCCTGCTGCGCGCCGGCCGGCTCGTCCCCCTCGCCCCGGGCCGCTCGGTCGACGTCCCCCTGTACTGGCAGCAGTGGAAGCTCGATTCGCCGGCGCTGGCGGTGGTGGCCGAAGCGGTGGCGACGGCCGCCGCCGGGGCGCTGCGGCAGTAGCCGCGCAAGCGGTGCCGTGCCGGCGCCGGCCGCGGCCGGCCCGTCCAACCGGGGCCCGGTTCCGGTGAATTCGTGACTTCCGATGCCTTACGGCTGTTTCATCCACGCGACAACAGGTGACCCGTAAGCGAGCAAACGACAGTACGACGGCATGTACTACTTCGATCGCAGGTGACTTTGATGGGCAACTGGCGAGAGCACGCCGCGTGCCGCCACGAGGATCCCGAACTCTTCTTCCCGGTCGGCACGTCGGGTCCGGCCGCGCTCCAGACCGAGCAGGCGAAGGCGGTCTGCCGGACCTGTCCGGTCCGTGAGCAGTGCCTGCAATGGGCGCTCGAGACCGGGCAGTCCATCGGCGTCTGGGGCGGGACGAGCGAGAACGAACGGCGCGCGCTGAAGCGGCGCGTCGCGGCGCGCAGGAACTCGGGCTGAACGGGGCCCGGCCGGCATTCCCCTGGGGGCCGCTCAGCGTCCGGTGCGGCGCAGCGGCCCCCAGGGGCGTTCCTGGCGGTCCACCTCGGCGCGGGCCTCGTCGATCACCCCGGAGTCGATCCAGCACAGCGGGTGGGCGTCGGTCACCAGCGGCTCGTTGTCCGGTCCGCGCCCGATCTCCCGGCCGGTCAGCACCCAGGCCCGGACGCCGGGCCCCTTGTCGTGCGGCAGGTGGGCGTAGTCGTGCAGCCGGCGCGCCACCCACACCCGGGCGGGCCGGTCCTGCCACCACTCCTCGACGTCGAGCGGGTTGGCGGACAGCCCAGGCATGGGCGTTCCGGTGAGCTCGTCCTTGCTGGACACGTCGGTGAGGTCGGTCTCCGGGCCCCGCGACCAGCGCACGTACAAGCCCTGGCGCCGTTCGACCAGGCCGGTGAGTTCGGCGAGGGTCCGCACGACCGGCAGGTCGCCCGATGCGCTCATGTCCTGACCTTTCTCGTCACTGTTCTCCGTCCGGCGGACGGAGTACCCGCACCACCGGGAGAGAATCGGACGACCGCCGTCCGCTCGTCCGGCCGCGCACCGCCGCCGCAGGCCGCGCGTCCGCCCGCGGCCCGGCGTAGGCTCGCGGCAGAGCCGTCCAGCGTGGAAGGGGTCCGGCGGTGAGCGTTCGCGTCCGGCGTGTCTACGACCCGCCCGAGCCCGAGGACGGCACGCGGGTCCTGGTGGACCGGCTGTGGCCGCGCGGTCTGGCGAAGGACGCGGCGCGGGTGGACGAGTGGCCCAAGGAGCTGACGCCGTCGACGGAACTGCGCCGCTGGTACCACGCGGGCGAGGGCTCCTACGAGGAGTTCGGCGAGCGCTACGCGGCGGAGCTCGCCGCTCCCCAGGCCGCCGAGGCCCTCGGCCGGATGCGGGAGCTGCTGCGCCGGGGCCCGGTGACGCTGCTGACCGCGTCCAAGGACACGGCGAGCAGTCACGCCGCGGTGCTGGCCCGCCTCCTCGACGAGGCGTGAGGGGCTGCTTGCGCCGGGCTCAGGCGGTCTGCCGGGCCGCGGCCCGCCCCGCCGCCCGCCCGGAGAACAGGCAGCCGCCGAGGAAGGTCCCCTCCAGGGCGTTGTAGCCGTGGACGCCGCCGCCCCCGAAGCCGGCGACCTCGCCGGCCGCGTAGAGCCCGTCGACGGGCTCGCCGTCGGTGCCGAGGGCGCGGGAGTCCAGGTCGGTCTGGATGCCGCCGAGGGTCTTGCGGGTGAGGATGTGCAGCCTGACGCCGATGAGGGGGCCGGCCGCCGGGTCGAGGAGGCGGTGCGGCGCGGCGACCCGGCCGAGGCGGTCGCCGATGTAGCGGCGGGCGTTGCGGATGCCCTGGACCTGGGCGTCCTTGCCGTAGGGACGGTCGATCTGGAGGTCACGGGCCTCGATCTGGCGGCGGATGTCCGCGGCGTCCAGGAGCGGCTCGCCGGTCAGCCCGTTCATCCGGTCCACGAGGCCCTCGAGCGTGGCCGCGGTCACGAAGTCCGCGCCGTGCCGCACGAACGCGGCCACCGGTCCGGGCGCCCCCCTGCCGAGGAGGCGCTGGCGCAGCACCGCGCCGCGGTCCTTGGCGGTGATGTCGGGATTCTGCTCGGAACCCGACAGGGCGAACTCCTTCTCGATGGTCTTGCGGGTGAGGATGAACCAGGAGTGGTCGTACCCGGCGAGGTCCTCGGTGGTCCGCAGGTGTTTCAGGGTGCCGAGGGTGTCGTACCCGGGCAGGCAGGGTGCGGGCAGGCGGCGGCCGAGGGCGTCGAACCACATCGGGGACGGCCCGGACAGGATGCGGATGCCGTGGCCGGGCCAGATCGGGTCCCAGTTCCGCAGGCCCTCGGTGTAGTGCCACATGCGGTCGCGGTTGACCAGGCGGACGCCCGCCCGGGCACTGATGTCCAGCATCCGCCCGTCGACGTACGCGGGGACGCCCGTGACCATCTCCTTCGGAGGTGTGCCGAGGCGTTCGGGCCAGTGGCGGCGGACGAGGTCGTGGTTGGCGCCGATCCCGCCGGTGGTGAGGACGACGGCCTGGGCGGTGAGCTCGAAGTCGCCGGCACGGTCGCGGTTGGAGGCGACGCCCCGGGGCGAGGTGTCCTCGGCCAGGACCGTGCCGCGCACGCCCCGCGCGGCGCCGCCCTCGACGAGGAGCTCGTCGACCCGGTGGCGGTGGTGGAAGGTGAGCAGCCCGTCCCGCGCGGCCTGCCGGGCGTAGCGGACGAACGGCTCCACGACCCCGGTACCGGTCCCCCACGCGATGTGGAAGCGGGGTACGGAGTTGCCGTGCCCGTGGGCGGTGAGGTCGCCGCGCTCGGCCCAGCCGACGGTGGGCAGGAAGGTGATGCCGTGCCCGTCCAGCCAGGACCGCTTCTCCCCCGCCGCGAATTCCACGTAGGCCCGCGCCCAGCGCACCGCCCAGGAGTCCTCGTCCGCGAGCCGGTCGAACCCCGCGCTGCCCTGCCAGTCGTTCCAGGCCAGTTCGAAGGAGTCCTTGATGCCCAGGCGCCGCTGCTCCGGACTGCCGACGAGGAACAGCCCGCCGAACGACCAGAACGCCTGCCCGCCGAGGTTGGCGGCGTTCTCCTGGTCGACGAGCGCGACCTTCCTGCCCCGGCTGGTCAGTTCGTGTGCCGCGACCAGGCCCGCGAGGCCCGCTCCGACGACGATGACGTCGGCATCCATGGCGACCGTCCCTTTTCCTCGTCCCTGGCTTGCGCCCGTTGCCGCGGGTGCGGCGGCGGCCCGGTCCGTGCCGCGGCGCGCCACGGGCTGCCGAGCGGCCGCTCGGCCCGGCCGGACGGCGAGCGCGGCGGTCCCGCCCGGTGCGCGTTCCCGTCGCCGTGGCCCGGTCTCGTCGCTACGGGAATGTATGCGATACGGCCATGCACCGGAAGCCCGACGCGGCGCGGCACCCCGACTCCGTTCAACGAACATATTTTCGAATGAGGGGTAGGCTGGAACCATGACCAGGCACCTCCAGGGCTCGCTGTTCGACCAGACGGACGAGGTCCGGCTCGGCTCCCTCGACGGGCTGCGCCGCACCCACCTCGGCTCCGGGGCGTGGATCGACGTACTCCCCGGATGGCTCGCCGGGTCGGACCCGCTCTTCGAGCGGCTGGCCGCCGAGGTGCCCTGGCGCGCGGAGCGGCGCACCATGTACGACCACGTCGTGGACGTCCCCCGGCTGCTCGCCTTCTACGGCGCCGGCGACCCGCTGCCGCACCCGGTGCTGGACCGGGCGCGCGAGGCGCTCACCGCCCGCTACGCCGCCGAACTGGGCGAGCCGTTCACCACGGCCGGGCTGTGCTACTACCGCGACGGCCGGGACAGCGTCGCCTGGCACGGCGACCGCGTCGGCCGGGGCGCCCGCGAGAACACCATGGTGGCGATCCTGTCCGTGGGCGCGCCCCGCGATCTGCTGCTGCGCCCGGTCGGCGGTGGCGAGACGGTGCGCCGGCCACTGGGCCACGGCGACCTGATCGTGATGGGCGGCTCCTGCCAGCGCACCTGGGAGCACTGCGTGCCGAAGACCGCCCGGGCGGCGGGACCGCGCATCAGCGTCCAGTTCCGCCCGCACGGCGTGCGCTGAGGCGGCCGGCCGCCGCCGGGCGGGAGCACCGTGCGCTTCCTCGCCGTCCACCGCGTCTGGTTGGCTGTCGCCCGTCGGGCAGTCACCTCGGGACGGGAAGAGCGATGCGGGCGGACGTGCGGCAGGTCGCCGACGGCACCTATCTGGTGCGCGGCACCAACACCAACTGGGTGATCCTCACGGAGGGGGACGCGATGACGCTGGTCGACACCGGCTACCCCGCGGACCGCCGGCGGCTGCTCGACTCGCTGGCCGCCGTCGGCGGCTCCCCGGAGGCGGTGGCCGCCGTACTGATCACCCATGCCCACAACGACCATCTGGGCTCGGCCGAGTACCTGCGCGCCGAGTTCGGCACGCCCGTCTTCCTCCACCGGGCCGAAGTGCCCCACGCGCGCCGGGAGTTCCTGCACCAGGTGTCCGTCGGGCGGGTGCTGCGCAACGGCTGGCGGCCGGGTGTGCTGCCCTGGGCGGCGCACGTGGTGCGGGCCGGCGGCACGGTCCGCAACCCCGTGACCGACCCGCTGCCGTTCCCCGGGGCGGGCGCCCTCGACCTGCCCGGCCGCCCCGTGCCCGTGCACACCCCCGGGCACACCCGGGGCCACTGCGCCTACCACCTGCCGCACGCCGGTGCGGTGATCACCGGCGACGCCCTGGTGAGCGGCCACCCCACGTCGCGGGTGCGGGGGCCGCAACTGCTGCCCGCCATGTTCGACCACGAGCGCGCCCGGGCCGTGGACTCCCTGGACGTCCTCGCCGGGCTCGACGGCGACCTCCTGCTGCCCGGCCACGGACCGGCCCACCGCGGCCCGCTGGGGGCGGCCGCCCGGCTCGCCCGGGAACGCGCGCTCTAGAGTCGGTGCATGGCCTTGCAGATCAGCGCCACCAATCCGGAGCACCCCGCGGTGCTGCTCGAACTTCCCTGGCAGCTCCCCCTGGAGGAGTGGCCGGAGGAATACCTGGTGCCCCTCCCCCGCGGCATCTCCCGCCACGTCGTCCGCTACGCCCGCGCCGGCACCGAGGTGATCGCCGTCAAGGAGCTCGCGGAGCGGCCCGCGCTGCGCGAGTACGAGCTGCTGCGCGACCTGGACCGGCTGGGCATCCCCGCCGTGGACCCGCTGGCCGTGGTCACCGGACGCACCGGCGTCACCGGTGAGCCGCTGGAACCGGTGCTGGTCACCCGGCATCTGGGCGGCTCGATGCCCTACCGGTCGATGTTCGAGACCACCTTGCGCCCGGCCACCGTGCACCGTCTCATGGACGCCCTCGCCGTCCTGCTGGTGCGGCTGCACCTGGCCGGGTTCGCCTGGGGCGACTGCTCCCTGTCCAACACGCTCTTCCGGCGGGACGCGGGCGCCTACGCCGCCTACCTCGTCGACGCCGAGACCGGCGAGCTGCACCCCCGCCTGAGCACCGGGCAGCGCGCGTACGACCTCGACCTGGCCCGGGTGAACATCAGCGGCGAGCTGCTCGACCTGGAGGCGTCCGGCGCGCTGCACCCCTCCGTCGACCCGGTCGAGTTCGGCACCGAGATCTGCGCGCGCTACCGCGGCCTGTGGGAGGAGCTGACCCGCACCTCGGTCTACCCGGCGGGCAAGTACCACTACATAGAGCGCCGGATACGGCGGCTCAACGACCTCGGTTTCGACGTCGCGGAGATGCAGATCGAGCACGCGCCGGACGGCGACACGGTCACCTTCGTGCCCAAGGTGGTCGACGCCGGCCACCACCAGCGGCAGTTGCTGCGCCTGACCGGGCTGGACGCCGAGGAGAACCAGGCCCGGCGGCTGCTGAACGACCTGGAGAGCTGGATGGCCACCCAGGACGACTACGCCCCGGGCGACCCGTCCCCGGGCGCGCGGCCCGGCCCGGGCCGGGGGGACGTCCGGGGCGCCCGGCCGGAGGTCCTGGCCCACCGCTGGGTGCGGGAGGTGTTCCGGCCCACCGTGCGGGCGGTGCCGCCGGAGCTGCGCGGCACCATGGACCCGGCCGAGATCTACCACGAACTGCTGGAGCACCGCTGGTACCTGTCGGAGCAGGCCCAGCGCGACATCGGCCTGGACGCCGCCGTCGCCGACTACGTCCGCAACGTCCTGCCCAGGGGCCCGCAGGCACCGCGGCCGGTGAAGGGGTGACCGCGGGGCGGCACCGCCGCGGGCGCCCGGCCGGCAACGGGCCCGCCCCGGGGCGATCTTGGCGGAACGGGAGCCTCCGGGACAGGATGCCCGCATGAAGGGTGACCTCTTTTCCAGCGAGCACATGGTGCAGCCGGCCACCGCGCCGGGCATGACGGCGCAGAACGCCAAGTGCATCCGGTACGCGGTCGACGGCGAGATGTTCGCCCGGCAGGGCGCGATGGTCGCCTACCGCGGCGATCTGCGCTTCGAGCGCAAGGGCCAGGGAGTGGGCGGGATGCTCAAGCGCGCCGTCACCGGGGAGGGGCTGCCGCTGATGGCGGTGCGCGGCCGGGGCGAGGCCTGGTTCGCGCACGAGGCGCAGAACTGCTTCGTCGTCGAGGTCGCCCCCGGGGACGAGTTCACCGTCAACGGCCGCAACGTCCTGTGCTTCGACGCGTCGCTGTCCTATCGCATCGCGACCGTCAAGGGCGGCGGCATCGCGGGTGGCGGCCTGTTCAACAGCGTCTTCACCGGGCAGGGCCGGCTGGGCCTGGTGTGCGAGGGCAACCCGCTGGTGATCCCCGTCTCGCCGCAGGACCCGGTGTACGTCGACACGGACGCCGTCGTGGGCTGGACGGCGGGCCTGCACACCTCCCTGCACCGCTCGCAGTCGCTCGGCTCCATGCTGCGGGGCGGTTCGGGCGAGGCCGTGCAACTGATGCTCCAGGGGCAGGGACACGTCGTCGTCCGGCCGAGCGAGGTGACGCCGCCGAAGGCGCAGCAGCACTGAGAGCCCGGCCGGCGGGCCGCGTCCGAGCACCGCGGTCCGGTCACGCCGGTACGGAAGGGAGTTGACCGCCGGGGGCCGTACGGGCAAGGGTGCCAGGCGGTGCGGATCTCCGCCCGCGCCGGAAGGGACGACTGCCTTGATCGGGATCACCGAGATCGAAGCCGCGGCCGAGCGGATCGCGGCACATGTGGTGCGCACCCCGACCGTGCCGAGCCCGGGTCTGTCCGCGCTGCTCGGCGTGCCGGTCACCGCCAAGCTGGAACTGCTCCAGCGCACTGGCTCGTTCAAGGCCCGCGGCGCGGCCGCCAAGCTGCTGTCGCTCAGCGAGGCCGAGCGGTCCGCCGGGGTGGTGGCGGTCAGCGGCGGCAACCACGGGATCGCCCTGGCGGTCATGGCCGCCGCCCTGGACGTCAGGGCGACGGTGGTCATGCCCCGCTCGGCGCCCGCCCGTGCCGTCGAAGTCGCCGAGGGCGCCGGCGCGTCGGTGCGGCTGACCGACGGCATGGCCGGGGCCTTCGCGCTCGCGGACCGGCTGCGGCAGGAGGGCCTGACCCTGGTGCACCCCTTCGACGACCCGGTGGTGATCGCCGGACAGGGCACCGTCGGACTGGAGTTCGCCGAGGACGCCGGCGACGTCACCGACGTCCTCGTCAGCGTCGGGGGCGGCGGGCTGATCGCCGGTGTGGCGGCGGCGCTGCGGGCCCGCCGGCCCGGCGTGCGGGTCTGGGGGGTGGAGACCGAGGGCGCCGAGGCGATGTCGCGGGCACTGGCGGCGGGCGGCCCGGTGCCGGTCCCCCTGTCGTCGATCGTCTCCACGCTCAGCGCGCCCGCCGTCTCCCGGCTGACCTACGACCATGTGGCCGGCCTGGTCGCCGACGTGCTGGTGGTGCCGGACCGGGAGGCCGTGCGCGGCGTCCTCGACCTCGCCGACCACGCGAAGGTGTGGACGGAGCCCGCCACCGGCTGTCTCCTGCCCGCCGCCCGGCGGGTGGTGGAGCGGGTGGGCGAGGGAGCGCGGATCGGGATGGTGGTGTGCGGGGGCAACGCGACGACCGCCGACGTGTGGGCGTGGGCGTCCCGCTTCGGCCTGCGCTGACCCGCCGGCGGGCCCGCGGGCCGCGCGCGGGCGCCGGGTGCCGCGTCCTTTTCCCCCGTACGGACGCGGTATCCGGCCGTTTCCGCCCCTGCGACCCGGGAACCCGCCGGTTATGGTGCAAATCGGATACACGATGATGACCGAGCAGGCCGGTCCCCGTGAGCTCGTCGACCATGTGGTGCGGGCCGAGGAAGTGGGGTTCGACTTCTCGGTGACCTCGGACCACTACTTCCCGTGGCTGCGTTCCCAGGGCCACGCTCCGTACGCGTGGAGCGTGCTGGGGGCGGCGGCGCAGGCGACCTCGCGCATCCCGCTGATGACGTACGTGACGTGTCCGACGTTCCGGTACCACCCGGCGGTCGTGGCGCAGAAGGCGGCGACGCTGCAACTGCTGTCCGAGGGGCGGTTCCGGCTGGGTCTGGGCTCGGGCGAGAACCTGAACGAGCACATCGTGGGCGGTGGCTGGCCGTCGGTCGACGTACGGCACGAGATGCTGGAGGAGGCCGTCGAGATCATCCGCGCCCTGTTCGAGGGCGGGCACGTCAACCGCCGCGGCACCCACTTCGACGTGGAGTCGGCACGCCTGTGGGACCTCCCGGACAGCCCGCCGCCCATCGGCATCGCGGTCTCCGGCGAGCGTTCCTGCGCCCTCGCGGGCAGGCTGGGCGACCTGGTGATCGCCACGGAGCCCAAACCCGGCCTGCTGGAGTCCTTCGACCGGCACGGCGGCGCCGGCAAGCCGCGGGTGGGGCAGCTCCCGGTGAGCTACGACCCCGACCGGGACACCGCGGTCAAGCGGGCCCACGCCCAGTTCCGCTGGTTCGGCAGCGGCTGGAAGGTGAACTCCGAACTGCCGCACCCGGACTCCTTCGAGGCGGCGACCCAGTTCGTCACGCCCGACGACGTGGCCGAGTCGATCCCCTGCGGCGACGACCCGGAGGTCTTCGTGGAGGCCGTGCGCCCGTACGCGGAGGCCGGGTTCACCGAGATCGCCCTGGTACAGATCGGCGGGGAGACGCAGACGGCCTTCCTCGACTGGGCGGAGAAGACCCTGCTGCCGGCGCTGCGCGACGCCCTGGGCTGACCGGCCCGCGCGCCCCCGCCGCGGGGGCGCGGAAAGGCAATCACCCGCGCGGCCGAGCATGCTGGGCGGGGACGGGGTACTAGAGGGCCCTACGTCCGTTCCCCTCGGACTCCTCGGAGGCCCTTTCGTGCAGTCCTTCACACACACGACGCTGGTGGTGCAACTGCAGGCCGGTGACACGGACCGCTGCCCCGTGCTCGCCCACCTGAGCTACGACGCGACCGACCCGTTCGCCGTCACCTTCCTGTTCAGCCATGACGGCCGTGTCCTCGCCCGCTGGACGCTGGACCGCGACATGCTCACCGACGGGCTGTCGCGTCCGGTCGGCATGGGCGACGTACGGCTGCGCCCGGCCTCGACCGGCCGGTGGGAGGAGCTGCGCATGGAGTTCCTCGGCGACCCGCGGCCGGACGGGAGCCGCCATCACGCCGTGGTCTTCGTGTGGGCGCCGGCGGTCGCGGCGTTCCTGCGGGAGACCCACGAGGTCGTTCCGCCCGGGCAGGAGGAAGTGCGGGTGGACGACTTCCTGGCCGAGGTCATGGCAGGCGGCTGAGACCAGCGGTCCGCCCGCGCGGCCCTGCCGTCACGGCTCCGTCGCCCTCCGGGGCGGACGGGACCGTGGGGGCAGGGCCGCGCGGGCGTCGGCGCGCCCGGCTCCCGCCCCGCCCTCCGGCCGGTCAGCGGGAGGTGTACCGGTGCCGTGTCCACAGCGGCAGGACGAACCAGCACAGCAGGTACCAGGCGACCACGCCCGTGACCAGATACGGCACGAAGCCGTCGTCGGTGGCGACGCGGAGGATCAGCAGCAGCGAGGCGGTGGTGGTGGCGAGCAGCAGCACCAGGCCGAGCAGGGTCAGCCGGGAGGCCAGGCGCACCGCCTGGGGTTTGACGCGCCGCCCGGAGACCAGGCGGTGCAGGGACACCGGCCCGATCAGCGCGCCGGTCGCGGCGGCCCCGAGGACGACCGTCACGATGTAGATGATGCGGTCGGTGTCCGCGAGGTCGTCGTACTTCGGTGTGAACACGACGGTGAGCAGGAAGCCGAAGAGGATCTGCACGCCCATCTGCGCGACGCGGACCTCCTGGATGAGCTCCTGCCACATCCGGTCGGCCCGCTCCTCCTCGGTCTCGTTGCGGCCCCGGCGTCTGCTTGCGCCCGCTGCCGTGTCCGACACGATGTCCTCCCGGTTGCCGCGGCTGGATGGGATCCCTCTCCCCGGGTTCCCCCCGCGCCTGCGCCCTCC
>NZ_WYCT01000119.1 GCF_011008945.1 Streptomyces harenosi | reverse complement strand
ACCCTCCCCGCCCTCATGGCCGCTCCCCAGGGGGCCGCCCGATGAGAGTCCTGCTGATCGGAGCCAACGGTTACATCGGCCGCTTCGTCGCCGACCGCCTCCTCGCCGACCCCGCCGTCCAGCTCACCGCCCTCGGCCGCGGCGACGACGCCGACGTCCGCTTCGACCTCGCCACCGGCAGCCCCGGCGCGCTCACCCGTTTCCTCGACGCGGTCCAGCCCGGCGTCGTCATCAACTGCGCCGGGGCCACCCGCGGAGGCGCCCGGGAACTGACCCGCCACAACACCGTCGCGGTCGCCACCGTCTGCGAGGCCCTGCGCCGCAGCAGTTGCAGCGCCCGCCTGGTGCAGATCGGCTGCGGCTCCGAGTACGGCCCCAGCCAGCCCGGCTCCTCCACCGCCGAGGACGCCGTCCCCCGCCCCGGCGGCCCCTACGGCGTGAGCAAGCTCGCCGCGACGGAACTGGTCCTCGGCTCCGGCCTGGACGCCGTCGTCCTGCGCGTCTTCTCACCGGCCGGTCCCGGCACGCCCGCCGGGTCCCCGCTGGGCCGCCTGGCCGAGGCCATGCGCCGCGCCATGCAGTCCGGCGACGGGGAGCTGAGGCTGGGCGGCCTCGGCGTCCAGCGCGACTTCGTCGACGTCCGCGACGTGGCCCGCGCCGTGCACGCCGCCTCCCTCTCCGCCGCGCAGGGCGTCATCAACATCGGCTCCGGCCGCGCCGTCCGCCTCCGCGACGTGGCCGCCACCCTCGCCCGCGTGGCCGGTTACGGCGGGGCCCTGCACGAGCTGGACGGCCCGCACGGCGCACCGCTCAGGCCGGCCATCGGCCACCCGCGCGGCGAATCCCTGAGCCACCGCGCCGAGGCCCTGACCCATCCCCGCAGCGAACTCCTCAGCCACCTCGGCCACCAGGGCCACCCCGGCCACCCGGGCCACTCCGCCGCGGCCCGCGGCGACGCCGACCACCCGCCCGCGCCCCCGGTCGCCTTTCCGTACCCGGACGGCTGCGGCAGTTGGCAGCAGGCCGATGTGCGCACCGCCCGCGACCGCCTGGGCTGGCGGCCCCGCATCAACCTGGAGGAGTCCCTCGCCGACATCTGGATGGAGGCGGCGTGCCGCATCTGACCAGCGTCACCTCGCGCCCCGCCGGGGCGCCGCGGCCGTCCGCTCCACTCCACCGACCGCCCGGACGGCACCGCCCACGCGGGCCGCTCCGGCGGCACCGGCACGACCGGCGGGGCGAGGGGCCCGGCACTGTCCGGAAGACCATGCCCGGCTACTGGGACGACATCGTCTCGCGCATTGGAACAGGTGTCTCGGAATGAAAAAGCCCGTGGCAGTGTTACGGGGAGAACAACCGTAATGACTGACCGACCAACGGAGTCCCCGTGTCGCTGCCACCCCTGGTCGAGCCGGCCCCCGAGCTCACCGTAGACGAGGTCCGCAGGTACTCCCGCCACCTGATCATCCCCGACGTGGGGATGGACGGGCAGAAGCGGCTGAAGAACGCCAAGGTGCTCTGTGTGGGCGCCGGCGGCCTGGGCTCGCCGGCACTGATGTACCTGGCCGCCGCGGGCGTCGGCACGCTCGGCATCGTGGAGTTCGACGAGGTCGACGAGTCGAACCTGCAGCGCCAGATCATCCACAGCCAGTCCGACATCGGCCGTTCCAAGGCGGAGTCCGCCCGTGACAGCGTCAAGGGCATCAACCCGTACGTGAACGTGGTCCTTCACGAGGAGCGGCTCGAGGCCGACAACGTGATGGACATCTTCAGCCAGTACGACCTGATCATCGACGGTACGGACAACTTCGCCACCCGTTACCTGGTCAACGACGCCTGCGTGCTGCTGAACAAGCCGTACGTGTGGGGGTCGATCTACCGCTTCGACGGTCAGGCCTCCGTCTTCTGGTCCGAGCACGGTCCCTGCTACCGCTGCCTCTACCCGGAGCCGCCGCCCCCCGGCATGGTCCCCTCCTGCGCCGAGGGCGGCGTGCTCGGCGTGCTGTGCGCGTCCATCGGGTCCATCCAGGTCAACGAGGCCATCAAGCTCCTCGCGGGCATCGGCGAGCCGCTGGTCGGCCGCCTGATGATCTACGACGCCCTGGAGATGCAGTACCGCCAGGTCAAGGTCCGCAAGGACCCCGACTGCGCGGTCTGCGGCGAGAACCCGACCGTCACCGAGCTCATCGACTACGAGGCGTTCTGCGGCGTCGTCTCCGAGGAGGCCCAGGCGGCGGCGGCCGACTCGACGATCACTCCCAAGCAGCTCAAGGAGTGGATCGACGACGGCGAGAACATCGAGATCATCGACGTCCGCGAGCAGAACGAGTACGAGATCGTCTCGATCCCGGGCGCCCGGCTGATCCCGAAGAACGAGTTCCTCATGGGCACCGCCCTGGAGACCCTGCCGCAGGACAAGAAGATCGTCTTGCATTGCAAGACGGGTGTCCGCAGTGCGGAAGTCCTGGCGGTCCTGAAGAACGCCGGCTTCTCGGACGCCGTGCACGTCGGCGGCGGCGTGATCGGCTGGGTGAACCAGATCGAACCGCACAAGCCGGTCTACTGAGCCACGCCCGGCCCGGTCCGGTCCTGCCCCCGTCGGGCGGGTCCGGCCGGGCGGCGGTGGCGCCTGCGGGGCCGGGGCGGGGGGAGCGGTCAGGAGCAGACCTTGCCGTCCCTCGGGACCGTCCCCTTCAGGAGATAGGCGTCGACCGCCGCATCCACGCAGTCGCTGCCCTTGCCGTACGCCGAGTGGCCGTGGCCCTGCCAGGTGAGCACCACACCGACGTCCTCGCCGAGTTCGTCCGCCATCCGGCGCGCGCCCTCGTAGGGGGTCGCCGGGTCGCCGGTGTTGCCGACCACCAGGACGGGCGCGGCGCCGGAGGCGCTCACCTCCGGTGTCTCGTACTGTCCGGGCACCGGCCAGTCGCGGCACCAGCCGGCGGTGTCCCAGCCCAGGTAGGGCCCGAAGACGGGTGAGATCCTCTCGAACCTCGGCAGCAGCCTCCTGGTCTCCTCCAGGGTCGGCCGCTGCCGGTCGTCCAGGCACGATATGACGCGCTGCGCGTGGGACCCCGTGCCGTAGCGGCCGGACGCGTCCCGCTCGTTGTAGCCGTCGGCCAGTGCCAGCAGCTCGGAACCGTCGCCCTGCTCGGCGGCCTTCAGCGCGCTGGTGAGCAGCGGCCAGCTCTCCTCGCCGTACAGCGGCAGGATGATCCCGATGAGGGCGAGTGTCTGGGTCAGCTTCCGCCCGGGGCTCGACGTCGGCAGCGGTTTCTCGTCGAGGCGCTGGAGCAGATCCGCGATCTTCCGTGTCCCCCGGCGGGGGTCCTGGCCGGTGGACTCCAGATAGTCGTCGAGCGCGCGCTGGAAGCCCCGGGTCTGGTTCTCGGCGTGCCCGATGGTGTCGGCGGTGGGGTCGGCGACGGCGTCGAGGACCATCCGCCCCACGTTGTGAGGGAACAGGTGGGCGTAGACGCCGCCGAGTTCGGTGCCGTAGGAGATGCCGAAGTAGTGGAGTTCGGCGTCGCCCAGCACATGCCGCATCAGATCCATGTCGCGCGCGGTGTCCGTGGTGGAGACGTGAGCCATCAGCTTCCCCGCGGCCTCCTGGCAGCCCCGGCCGAAGTCGGCGGCGTCCCGCACGAACCGCCGCTCCTCCGCCGGGGTGTCCGGCGTGGCGTCCACCGACTCGGCGGCCTGGATCTCCTTGTCGCTGCGGCAGCGGACGCCCTCGCTGGCGCCGACCCCGCGCGGGTCCCAGCTCACCAGGTCGTACCGCTCGCGGAGCCGGTCGGCGGTGCCGGCGTAGGACGGCATCGTCGCCAGGCCGGAGCCGCCCGGCCCGCCGAAGTTGAACAGCAGGGAGCCGATGCGGTCCTCACCGCGGGCGGCTGCCCGGATCAGCGCCAGCCCGATCGTCTCGCCCTCGGGCTTCGACCAGTCCAGCGGCACCCTGAGCGTGGCGCACCGCCACTCGCGGCCCGGCGCCTCCGCGTCCGCGCCGGCCTCACAGCGCCCCCAGCGGAGCTTCTGCGAGGTCAGGGAAGCGGGAAGCCCGGGCGGCGCGACGGACTGCGTCCGCCCCTGCTCCGTACCTCGGCCGCTTCCGCTCCCGGTGTCGCCCTCGTCCCGGCCGCCCGTCCCGCCACCGCAGCCCGTCACCAGCAGGGCGGCGGCGACCGCCCCTGCCGTCCACCGGATGAGACGCGCCATGGACCCTCCCCCTCACAGGCCGTCCGCCGTGCCGCGGATGGCGGTCCTGCCATCGTAGGCGTCCCGGCAGACGCGTGTTCCGGCCTGTGGATAACCCTGTGACCTGCCCTTTCGTGGTGCTGCGGGCGGGAGGTCGCCCCGGCTCAGGAGCACACGGTGCCGCCCGCCGGTACCTTCCCGTCCAGCAGGTAGCGGTCCACCGCCTCCCGCACGCAGGTGTTCCCGCTGTCGTAGGCGCCGTGCCCCTCGCCCTCGTAGGTCAGCTCCACGCCGACCCCCTTGCCGAGCGCCGCCGCCATCCTCCGGGCGCCCTCGTAGGGGGTGGCCGGGTCCCCGGTGGTGCCGATCACCAGGATGGGGGGCGCGCCCGGTGCGCGGACGTCGGGGCGGTCGGCGGCCCCGGCCACGGGCCAGCCGGTGCAGCCGAGCATGCCCCAGGCGAGGAAATCGCCGAACAGCGCGGAGGCCCTGCGGAACTCGGGCAGCCTGCTGCGCACGTACGCGGTGTCGTAGCGCGGCTTGTCGTCGGCGCAGTTGATGGCGGTGTTCGCCGCGGTGAGGTTGCTGTACTCGCCGTTCTCGCCGCGTCCGTTCAGGGAGTCGGACAGCACCATCAGCACCCGGCCGTCACCGTCGTACGCCTGCTCCAGCCCTTCGGTGAGGTACTCCCAGAAGTCCTTCGAGTACAGCGACTGCGCGATGCCGTTCGTCGCGGCGGTCTGGGTGAGGTCGCGGGGGAAGACACCGGGGATGGGGCGGCTGTCGAGGTTCTTCAGCAGCCGGGCGATGCGGTCCTCGACGTCCTGGGGCGTGTCCCCGACGGGGCAGTCCTCGGTCTTCGAGGTGCAGTCCTGCGCGTAGTTGCGGAGCGCCCGCTGGAAGCCCTCGGCCTGGCCCAGCGAACTCTGCTCGGAGGTCCGGGTGGGGTCGACGACCGCGTCGAAGACGGCGCGGCCCACCTTCTCCGGGAACAGATGGGCGTAGACCGCGCCGAGTTCGGTGCCGTACGAGATGCCGAAGTAGTGCAGCTTGCCGTCGCCGAGGACCTGGCGCATCAGGTCCATGTCGCGGGCCGCGTCGGTGGTGCGCACATGCGGGAGGATCTTCGCGGAGTTCTTCTCGCAGGCCGCGTTGAACTCCCGGGTGTTCTCCAGCAGCTCGGCGCGTTCGGTGCCGTCGTCGGGGGTCGCGTCCTGCTGGAAGTAGGCGTCGAGCCGCCGGTCGCTCAGGCAGCGCACCGGGGCGCTGCGGCCGACGCCGCGCGGGTCGAAGCCGACCAGGTCGTAGCGGGTGCGCAGCCGCGCGTAGTCCTGGCCGAACGCGGGCAGCGTGGTCACGCCGGAGCCGCCGGGGCCGCCGAAGTTGAAGACCAGCGAGCCGATCCGCTCGCCGTCCGGGCCGCTCGCCCCGGCCCGGATGAGGGCCAGACCGATGGTCTCCCCGTCGGGCCGGTCCCAGTCGAGGGGCGCCTTCATGGTGGCGCACTGCCACGTGCCGCCGTCCGGCAGGGGCGAGGGAGCGCTGCCTCCTCCCTGGGCCTGTGACGGGGGCGGGCAGTCCTTCCAGTCGAGCCGCTGCCGGGTCAGGTCCTCGTCCCCGGCGTCCTCGCCGCAGCCCGCCAGCAGGGACGACAGCACGACGGTGGCGGTGAGGGCGGCGGCGCTCAACCGGGAGTGGTGCGGCATGGGTCCATCGTGCGGCCGGCTGCGGCCGGGCGCGCGGGGCCGGAGCCGTACGTGGGACGGCGGGCCGGGGCCCGCGGCCGCGCGGCCCCGGCCCCGCGCCCGCGCGGGCGACGGCGTCACGGGGTGCGCGCGACGTACGCGGGCGACGGCGTCACGCGGTGCGCGGGACCTGCGCGGAGGCCGGCGTCACAGGGCTTCCTTCCGCGTCAGGTGGGTGAAGGCCAGCCACCCCGGCAGGACCGGCAGCCACAGCGTCAGCAGGCGGAACAGCAGCACCGCCGGCGCTGCGACCTCCTTGGGGAGGCCGACGGCGATCAGGCCGACCGTCAGCGTCGCCTCCACCGCGCCCACGCCGCCCGGGGTCGGCGCCGCGGACCCGAGCGCGTTGCCCGCGAGGAAGACCACGGCGACGCTGGCGATGCTGATCGACGTGGACTCGTCGCCGAACGCGCGGATCGAGGCGTCCAGGCACATCACGAAGCAGGCGGTCAGCAGCAGCATGCCGCCGATGCCGGTGACCAGCTTCTGCGGGCGCTGGAGCACGTCGAGCATGCGCGGCACGACGCCGGCGAACAGCGACCGCACGCGCGTGACGACGAACTTGCGCAGGAACGGCACCGAGGTGGCGACGAGGACCAGGACCGCCACCGTCAGCAGACCCGCGATGACCGTCCGGGACGGCGACAGCGAGGGCGTCTTCTCGGTGCCGGTCAGGTAGCCGAAGGCCAGCAGCATCAGGATGTGGCAGCCGAGGCCGAACAACTGCGAGGCGCCGACGCTGGCCACCGCGAGGCCCGGCCGCACCCCCGCGCGCTGGAGGAAGCGTGTGTTGAGGGCGACGCCGCCGACCGCGGCCGGGGCGACGATCTTCACGAACGACCCGGCGACCTGCGCCGCCACGGTCCGCAGGAACGGCACCCGCTCGGGGACGAACCCCAGCAGCGCCATCGCCGCCGCGAAGTAGCTGCCCGCGGAGAACAGCACCGCCGCGATCACCCAGCCCCACTCGGCGTTGGCGATCAGCGGTCCGAACTCGATGTGCGTGAGCTGGGTGAGCAGGAAGTACGCGCCGATCGCACCGGCGATGAAACTGATCAGCGTGCGCGGGCGCACCCGCTCCAGCCGGGCCGGCTCGATCGGGGCCTGCGGCCTGATCCGCAGCACCTCGTGCCGGATCTGGGTGAGCAGGTCCTCCTCGCGGGCCTCCTCCACCGCCTCGTCGATGGCCCGTTTCTCGGCCCGCTGCTCGGCGCGCACGGCCTTCTTGTCCGGCTTCTCCAGGGAGACGGCCTCGGCGTCGGCTCCGGCCGCCTCCAGGCGGGCCTGCTTGGCCTGCCGGGATGCCTCCAGCACCGCCTCCCGCTCGCGCTGCGCCCGTTCCCGGGCCAGTCTGCGCAGCGTCGCGCGCGTGGAGCGGCTGAGCGCGATGGGCTGGAGCATCGGCAGGCAGTCGGCGACGGCGTCCGGGCCCAGCACGCTCACCGCCGAGGCCACCGCCCGCTCCGCCCCCACCCGCAGGCCGAGCGTGACCAGGAGCTGGGAGACGTCCATGCGCAGCAGCAGATCGCCGGCGGCGATCTCGCCGGCCCGCAGGTCGGTGAGGATCACCGTGCCGGAACGATCCACCAGAATGGCGTCGCCCACCAGCCTGCGGTGCGCGATGCGCCGGGACTGCAGGGACCGCACCTGGTGCCAGGTGTCGCGCAGCAGGTCGTCGGTGATCTCGTCGTCCGCCAGCGAGTCCAGGGAGCGCCCGCCGGTGTGCTCGTAGACCAGCATCACGGCGTCGGGGCCCAGCTCGGAGGTGGCGATCAGCTTGGGGGCGTTGGCGCCGGCCGCGATCGCCGCGTAGGCGAGCAGCGCCTCCTGCTCCAGGGCCTGGCGCAGCGACTGGAGGCTGCTGCGGGTGGCGAAGCCGCGCAGGGTCAGGTTGCGCCAGGCGCGGTAGAAGAAGCCCTGCGCCTGCTGCTCCCGGTCGACGACCGTGACATCCAGCGGAGGCCCGTCCTCCAGCGTGACGAAGTAGCGTCTGCCGCGGTCGCCGCTCTCGGCCGTGTCCGACGGCACGGCTTCCACGCGGGAGGCGGTCACCGGGTGGAAGCCGACGGTCCGCAGGCCCGCCATGAGGGTGCGGCCGGTGGGGCGGACGTTGGGCGAGCCGACCGCGTACAGCGTCCCGTAGGCGACCGTCCAGCCGATCAGCACCGTCAGGATGATCGAGAACGGCGTGGTGTAGCCGGTGACGAGCATCGAGAAGGCGTCGAGGAGGAGCACGATCCACAGCACCGCGCGCCAGCGCGGCCGACGTGACATGCCCACCGCCGTCATATAGGCGATGACGGGCGCGAGGTAGCCGTGCACGGGATCGGTGAGGGCGTGGATGTCCCCGGGCGAGGGCTGGGTCAGCGCGTCCTGGATGGAGCCGGGCGCCGCCTTGGCGACCCACAGGTCGGTGGCGAGGGTCACGCCGTGGGCGAGGACGGCCGCGAGCACGCCGTCGGCGATGCGCAGCCCGTCCCGTTTGATCAGGCGTTCGATCGCGAACGCGACCGGGACCAGGAGGATCGCGATGCTGGAGGCCAGGCCCGCGATCTTGATCAGCAGGTCGGGTGCCTGCCCGGTGCCCTTGGTGATGTCCTGTTCGAGGCCCGAGGTGGTGCCGTGCGCGAACGCGGCGGTGCCCAGCAGTACGGCGACGGCGAGGACGCCGATCAGCAGCCGCATGAGGTCCGACGGGCGGTGCACGCGTGCGGGGAGCAGCGGTTCGTCGCCCTCGACCTCGTCGATGTGCGTCGTGGTCGCGGGGTCGGTCTCCGGTGCGCTCCCGCCCTCGGCGGCGGGCTGCCCGGCGGTGGCGGGACGCGGTGAAGCGTCGGAGGTGCCCTCTGGGTCCCCGGGGTCGCCGGGCTGCACTCCCTGCTGCTTCATCGTCTCTTCTTGCTCTCGTATCACTGGTCACCGCCCGCACGATGGTGGCATGCCGCACCGACACACGGGGGCATCAGGGTGCGGACGCGGGGCCGCACAGTCTGCCCGAAGCGCCGTGCCCGGGCGAGGGCCCGTCCTGGCCGCGCGCGTGCCGCGTTGTCGGTGGGGTGGGGCAGGATGGGGCGGATGAGTGAGGAGCGCCTTCCGGACGACACCCGCGCGGAGCACGCGGACTCGCTGCCCGACTACGCCGAGCGGGTCCTCGAGGTCACCGAACTGATTCCGCCCGGCCGGGTCATGACCTACGGCGATGTCGCCGAGTGGCTGGGGGAGGGCGGCCCGCGCCAGGTGGGCCGTGTGATGGCCCTGTACGGCGGAGCCGTCCCGTGGTGGCGCGTGGTCCGCGCCGACGGTGGCCTCCTTCCCGGTCACGAACGGGAGGCGCTCGGCCGCTACCGCGCGGAGGGCACCCCCCTGAGGGAGGCGGGCAGGGCCGCGGAGGGCCATCTGCCGCGCCTCGACCTGAGACGCGCGCGGTGGGACGGTGCTGCGTGCGCGGAGGGTCACACCTGACAGCTTCCGCCATCGGACCGGCCGGTGTGTGACCCGTGATCCGTATGAGGGAATCGGGACATTTCGGAGACGTTCGTGGCATGACGTACGTTCGTGGGTCGAGGGACGCACGTGCCGCGGGGGACGGAAAGGAAGAAGGGCGAGAAGGAGAAGCCCCGCTTCCGGCCCGGGCCGCGGCGTAGCGTCGGCTGCGCGTGCCCCCCTCACCCCGAAGCCACCGCACTCCCCGGGAGACGGCCGCACTCCCCGCACACCCACCAGGACCGGCGAACCACGTGAGATCCTCCTCCACCACCAGGCGCCCGCCGCACCCACCGGTGCGGCAGGGGAGCAGTGGCGCCTACCGTCTGGTCCGTACCCCGCCCGCGCGGAGTGATCCCCCTCGTCTGGACGCAGCGCAGCGAGCCGTGGTTGACCACGGGACCGGGCCGCTGCTCGTCCTCGCCGGCCCGGGCACCGGGAAGACGACCACGCTCGTCGAGTCGGTGGCGGCCCGGATCGACCGGGGCGGCGACCCGGAGCGCATCCTGGTGCTGACCTTCAGCCGCAAGGCGGCCGTCGAACTGCGGGACCGCATGGCCCTGCGCATCGGTGCCGCACGCGCACCCCAGGCGACCACCTTCCACTCCTTCGGCTACGCCCTGGTCCGCGCCCACCAGGGCGGCGACCGGCCCACCGAGCCGCTGCGGCTGCTGTCCGGCCCCGAGCAGGACGTCACCGTGCGCGGGCTGCTGGCCGGCCAGGCGGAGCTGGAGCGGCTCGGGCTCGCGCACGTGCGCTGGCCCGACGAGCTGCGCGCCTGCCTGACCACCCGTGGCTTCGCCGACGAGGTCCGCGCGGTCCTCGCCCGCAGCCGTGAGCTCGGTCTCGGCCCCGACGCCCTGGACGCCTTCGCCCGCCGCATCGGCCGCCCCGACTGGCGTGCCGCCGCGGCCTTCCTCGCCGAGTACCTCGACGTCCTCGACCTGCAAGGCGTCCTCGACTACGCCGAGCTGGTCCACCGCGCGGTCCTCCTCGCCGGGCGCCCCCAGGTCGCCGAGCGGCTCGCCGCGCAGTACGACGCCGTCTACGTCGACGAGTACCAGGACACCGACCCGGCCCAGGTGCGGCTGCTGCGGGCCCTGGCGGGCGGCGGCCGCACCCTGGTCGCCTTCGGCGACCCCGACCAGTCGATCTACGCGTTCCGGGGCGCCGACGTGAACGGCATCCTGGACTTCCCGCACACCTTCCCGCGCGGGGACGGCCGCCCCGCCCCCGTCCAGGTGCTGCGCACCTCCCGGCGTTCCGGCGCCGCCCTGCTGGCCGCCACCCGCCTGCTGGCCCAGCGCATGCCGCTGCCCCGGCTGCCCGCCGACCGGGTGCGCGCCCACCGCGAGCTGACCCCCGTACGGGACGGGGGCCGCGTCGAGGTGTACACCTACCCGACATCCGGCGCGGAACTGGACAACATCGCCGACATCCTCCGCCGGGCCCACCTGGAGGACGGCGTTCCGTGGAGCGAGATGGCCGTCCTGGTGCGCGCCGGCTCGCGCAGCATCCCGACGCTCCGCCGCGCCCTGACGGCGGCCGGCGTCCCGCTGGACGTGGACGGCGATGACCTGCCCCTGCGGCACGAGCCCGCGGTGGCACCGCTGCTGACGGCGCTGCGCGCGGTGGCGACGGCGGAGGCGGCCGAGGCGTCCCGGCAGCGGCCGGGGACCGGCGATTCCGTCCCTCGGGCCGGTGACTCCGCCTCCGGTACGGGTGACTCCGCCTCCGGGGCGGGTGCTGCTTCCGGTACCGGCGATTCCGTTCCCGGGGCCGACGGTGCCGCTCCTGGGACCGGCGAAACCGGCCCCGGGGCCGGCGGTGCAGTCCCCGGGAGCGGCGGCTGCTGGCTGGACACCGAGACCGCCCTGACCCTGCTCACCTCCCCTCTCGCCGGCATGGACACCGCCGACCTGCGCCGCCTCGGGCGGGCCCTGCGCGAGGAGGAGCGGGCCGCGGGCGATCCACTGCCGCCGCCCTCGGACGAACTGCTCGCGCGTGCGCTGGCCGAGCCCGAGCGCCTCGCCGTGCACGACCCCGCCTACGCCCGGGGTGCCCAGCGCCTCGGCGCGCTGCTGCGCAAGGCCCGTGAGCGCCTCGCGGGCGGCGGTACGGCCGAGGAGGCGCTGTGGGACCTGTGGGAGGGCACGCCCTGGCACGGGCGCCTGGAGCGGGCCGCCCGGCGCGGCGGCGCGGCCGGGCGCAACGCCGACCGCGACCTGGACGCCGTGTGCGCCCTGTTCGCGACCGCCGCGCGCGCGGAGGAGCGCACCGGCGGCCGGGGCGCCCTGAACTTCCTGGAGGAGATCGAGGCCGAGGACATCGCCGCCGACACCCTCACCCGGCGTGCCCTGCGCCCCGAGGCGGTCCGCCTGATGACGGCGCACCGCTCCAAGGGCCTGCAATGGCGCCTGGTGGTCGTCGCCGGGGTCCAGGAGGGGCTCTGGCCGGACCTGCGCCGCCGCGGCTCCCTGCTGGAGGCCGACCGCATCGGCCGGGACGGGCTCGCCGAACCGCTTACCCCGGGCGCGCTGCTCGCCGAGGAGCGCCGCCTGTTCTACGTGGCCGCCACGCGCGCGAGGGAGCGCCTCGTCGTCACCGCCGTCAAGGCTCCGGCCGACGACGGAGACCAGCCCTCCCGGTTCCTGACCGAGCTGGGTACCGAGCCGAAGGACGTCACCGGCCGCCCCCGTCGCCCCCTGTCGGTCGCGGCGCTCGTGGCCGAGTTGCGCGCCACCACGGTCGACCCGCAGGCCTCCGACGCCCTGCGGGAGGCGGCCGCCCGCCGCCTGGCCCGCCTGGCCGCGCTCGCCGACGAGGAGGGCCGTCCCCTGGTCCCGTCGGCCCACCCCCACCGCTGGTGGGGCATGTTCGAGCCGACCGAGAGCAAGGTGCCGCTGCGCGACCGCGACAAGCCCGTCGTGCTCTCCGGCAGCGCCCTGGAACAGCTCGCCGGCACCTGTGCCCTGCAGTGGTTCCTGGGCCGCGAGGTGAAGGCCGACGCGCCGGCGACCGCGGCCCAGGGCTTCGGCAACGTGGTGCACGTCCTGGCCGACGAGGTCGCCTCCGGGCACACCCCGGCCGACCTCGACGTCCTCATGGAGCGCCTGGACTCCGTGTGGAACGCGCTCGCCTTCGACGCGCCGTGGAAGTCGGCCCAGGAGAAGGAGAACGCCCGCCTGGCGCTCGAACGGTTCCTGAAGTGGCATGTCGACGCCCACGGGGCCCGGGGCGGGCGCACTCCGGTCGCCAGCGAGCACGACTTCGACGTGACCTTGCGGGCGGGCGACTACGAGGTGCGCATCCGCGGCCAGATGGACCGCGTCGAGGCCGACGGGGAGGGCCGCGCCTACGTCGTCGACTTCAAGACCGGCAAACAGGCGCCCAGCGCGGCGGAGGTGGCCCGGCACCCGCAGCTCGCCGTCTACCAGCTCGCCGTCCGCGAGGGTGCCGTCGACACCGTGTTCGACGGTGTGCGGCCCGAGCCGGGCGGTGCCGAACTCGTGCAACTGCGCCTGGGCGCGGCCAAGCGGGACGGCGGCGAGACGCTGCCGAAGGTGCAGGCGCAGGAGCCCCTCGACGGGACGCCGGGGCAGTCGGGGCAGCCGGGGGAGTGGGTCGGCGAGCTGCTGGCCACGGCCGCCGGGAAGGTCCTCGACGAGCGCTTCACGCCCACGGCCGGACAGCACTGCACCCACTGCGCGTTCCGGGCGTCGTGCAGTGCGCGGCCCGAGGGGCGGCACGTGGTGGAGTGATCCCGCGCGGGGCGGGACCCCAGGTCCCGCGTGGGGCGGGACCCCGCGTTCCACGCGGGACGGTCGCCGCGGGGGCCCCGGGAGGACCGGACGGGCGCGTGCGCCCAAGGGGCGTCGCGCGGCATTTGGGCGGCGAGGCGGGAGACGCGCGGCCCGGTCCGGGCGGTCTCCGGCGCGGCGGGCGCCCGTTCCGCTTCCCGGCGCCGAGTGCGGTTGGCGCACGACCCGGCCCGGGCGCGGCCCGGAGTGCGGCGGCGGCATGCGTTCCGGTCCGGGCGGTCCCGGAGCGGAGTGCGGCGGGCAGGCGGCCCCATGGGGAGCGCGCGGTGTGACATTCACCGGGTGTGACCGACCGCACCACCCCCGCCACCTGCGCTTCTTCCGTTCCGGCGGCCGACGGGGACGGCGCTGTCGGTGGCCGCCGCTAGCCTCTGTGACGTGCCCGCTCGTATCACCGATCCCGAGCAGCTCAAGGAGCTCCTCGGCATCCCCTTCACCCCGGAGCAGACGGACTGCATCACCGCGCCGCCCGCCCCGCAGGTGATCGTGGCCGGAGCCGGCTCGGGCAAGACCACGGTGATGGCGGCGCGCGTGGTGTGGCTGGTCGGCACCGGCCAGGTCGCGCCCGAACAGGTGCTCGGCCTCACCTTCACCAACAAGGCCGCCGGCGAGCTCGCCGAACGCGTCCGCAAGGCGCTGGTCAAGGCCGGTGTCACCGACCCGGACGTCGTCGACCCGGACCACCCGCCGGGCGAGCCGGTGATCTCCACCTACCACGCCTTCGCGGGCCGCCTCCTGACCGACCACGGCCTGCGCATCGGGCTGGAACCGGCCTCCCGCCTGCTCGCCGACGCCACCCGCTACCAGCTCGCCGCACGGGTGCTGCGCGAAGCCCCCGGCCCCTACCCCGCACTGACCCGGTCCTTCCCCGACCTGGTCGGCGACCTCCTCGCGCTCGACGCCGAGCTGTCCGAGCACCTGGTGCGGCCGGAGGACCTGCGCGCGTGGGACGCCGGACTCCTGCGCACCCTCGACGGCGTCAAGCTCACCAACGCCGACCTGCGCAAGGTCCCCGAGGCCGCCGCCGCCCGCCGCGAACTCGCCGATCTGGTGATCCGCTACCGGGCGGCGAAGCGGGAACGCGACCTGCTCGACTTCGGCGACCAGATCGCCCTGTCGGCGCGGCTCGCCGCCCTGCCCGACGTGGGCCGCATCCTGCGCGAGGAGTTCCGCGTCGTCCTCCTCGACGAGTACCAGGACACCTCGGTCGCCCAGCGCGTCCTCCTCGCGGGCCTCTTCGGCGGCGGCACCGGCCATCCGGTGACCGCCGTGGGCGACCCCTGCCAGGCCATCTACGGCTGGCGCGGTGCCTCCGTCGCCAACCTCGACGACTTCCCCGAGCACTTCCCGCACGCCGACGGCAGTCCCGCCACCCGCCGGGCGCTCAGTGAGAACCGCCGCAGCGGCGGGCGCCTCCTCGACCTCGCCAACGGCCTGGCCGAGCCGCTGCGGGCCCTGCACGCGGGGGTGGAGGCGCTCCGCCCCGCCCCCGGCGCCGAGCGCGACGGCACGGTGCGCTGCGCCCTGCTGCGCACCCACGCCGAGGAGATCGACTGGATCGCCGGCTCCATCGCCCACCTCGTACGGACCGGGACGGCACCCGGCGAGATCGCCGTCCTGTGCCGCACCGCGACCGACTTCGCGGAGATCCAGGGCGCCCTCGTGGCCCGGGACGTGCCCGTGGAGGTGGTGGGCCTGTCGGGCCTGCTGCACCTGCCGGAGGTGGCCGACCTGGTCGCCGTCTGCGAGGTCCTCCAGGACCCCGGCGCCAACGCCTCCCTCGTCCGCCTGCTCACCGGCCCGCGCTGGCGCATCGGCCCGCGCGATCTCGCGCTGCTGGGCCGCCGGGCCCGGCTCCTCGTGTCCCACGCGCGCGTGGACGGCGACGACGACCCCGACCGCCGGCTCGCCCAGGCCGTCGAGGGCGTCGACCCGGCGGAGGTCATATCGCTCGCCGACGCCCTCGACACCTTCCTGGAGACGCCGCTGGACGGCACGGGGGACGACGACGGCCTGCCGTTCTCCCCGGAGGCGCGGGTGCGGTTCGCCCGCCTCGCCGCCGAACTGCGCGACCTGCGCCGTTCCCTGTCCGATCCGCTGATGGACGTCCTGCACCGGGTCCTGGCTGTCACCGGTCTGGAGGTCGAGCTGTCGGCGTCCCCGCAGGCCCTGGCCGCCCGCCGCCGCGAGACCCTGTCGAACTTCCTGGACGTCGCCGCCTCCTTCGCCGCCGGTGACAACGAGGCCACCCTGCTCGCCTTCCTGGGCTTCCTGCGCACCGCCGCCCAGTACGAGAAGGGCCTCGACAACGCCCTCCCCGGCGGCGAAAACACCGTCAAGGTGCTCACCGCCCACAAGTCCAAGGGCCTGGAGTGGGACGTCGTCGCCGTGCCCGGCCTGGTCAACGGCACCTTCCCCAGCGCGCAGGGACGCGAGAAGTGGACGGCCCAGGGCAAGGTGCTGCCGCACGGTCTGCGCGGCGACGCCGACACCCTGCCCGACGTCCCCTCCTGGGACGCCAAGGGGATGAAGGCGTTCCACGAGGCCATGAAGGATCACCAGCACACCGAGGAGCTGCGCCTGGGCTACGTCACCTTCACACGGCCCCGCTCCCTCCTCCTGGGCTCCGGCCACTGGTGGGGCCCGACACAGAAGAAGCCCCGCGGACCCTCCGGCTTCCTCCGAGCCCTGTACGACCACTGCGCCGCCGGACACGGCGAGATCGAGGTCTGGGCGGACGAGCCCGCCGACGGCGAGGAGAACCCCGCCCTGCACCGGGCGAGCGCCGACCGCGCGTGGCCGCTGCCCCTCGACGAGGCCGCCCTCGCCCGGCGCCGGGCCGCCGCGGAGACGGTCCTGGCCCACCTCGGCGAGCTCACCGCGCGCGCCGGCCACCCGGCCGCCGTACCCGGCGCGGACACCCACGACCACCCGGACTGGCCCCCGCCGGAGGAGGACGAGCCGCCGTCCGGCGACGAGGCCCTCCACGACGACGCTCTCCACGACTTCCACGACGAGGTCCTCCAGGACGAGGTCCTCCACGACGCGGCTCCGTACGACGGCGAGGCTCCGTACGACGAGTTCCCGTACGACGACGACTTCCCGTACGGGGAGCACGGCGTCCGGGCGGACGGGCATCCCCCCGTCGAGGAGGACCCCTTCGCCGAGCCGGACCCCTTCGCCGGGGCGGAGCCCTTCCCGGACGCCACGGCCGGGGAAGCCCGGGCCGGACAAGCCCGGCCCGGGGACGGCCTCCCCGGCCGGGACGGCCACGTGCCCCGGCCCGCCGCCCGCCCGGCCGTCCCGCACCAGGCCACGGCTCCCGAGCAGCCCCGCGGGGCCGACGCTCCGCGCCCGCACCCCGCGCACCCGGAGCCGGGCCCGGTCCGCCGCCGGGCCCCGGAACCGTCCGGACTCACCCCGGAGGAGGCCCGTACCGTCGCGTCCTGGGACCGCGATCTCGACGCCCTCTCCGGCGAGCTGCTGCGCTCCCGCCGCAGCGTCACCGAGGTGCCCCTGCCGGCGTCGCTGACCGCCTCGCAGCTCCTGCGGCTGGCCGAGGACCCCGACGGCTTCGCCCAGGAGCTGGCCCGCCCCATGCCGCGCCCGCCGCAGCCCGCCGCCCGCCGCGGCACCCGCTTCCACGCCTGGGTCGAGGCCCGCTTCGAGGAGCTGGCGCTGCCCCTGCCCGACCTGGAGGAGCTGCCCGACGGCGACGCCGAGATCGCCGACGAACGCGACCTGGAGGCCCTCAAGGAGGCGTTCGAGCGCACGGAGTACGCCCGCCGCACGCCCTACCGCGTCGAGGCCCCCTTCCAGCTTTCGCTGGCCGGGCGCGTCGTACGGGGCCGTATCGACGCCGTCTACAAGGAGGGCGACGGTCCGGACGCCACGTACGAGATCGTCGACTGGAAGACCAGCCGGGCCCCCACCGGCGACCCGCTCCAGCTCGCGGTGTACCGGCTGGCCTGGGCCGAGCAGCAGAGGGTGCCCCTCGAGTCGGTGACGGCCGCGTTCCTGTACGTGCGCACCGGTGACGTCGTACGCCCCGAGGGGCTGCCGGACCGCCCCGCGCTGGAACGGCTGCTGCTGGGCGATGGGCGCGGTGACGAACCGCACGGCCGGGCCGCCGGTGCGGGCGGATAGGCTCGTGGCCATGAGCCAGCCCGTTGACAGTGCCGTCAGCGCCGTCCGTACGTACATCGCGCACCACCGCACCGCCTTCCTCGACGACCTCGCCGAGTGGCTGCGCATCCCGTCCGTGTCGGCGCAGCCCGCCCACGCGCCCGACGTACGGCGCAGCGCCGACTGGCTCACCGCCAAGCTGCGGGAGACCGGCTTCCCGGTCGCCGAGGTCTGGGAGACACCCGGCGCCCCGGCCGTCTTCGCCGAGTGGCCCGCCGCCGACCCCGCGGCGCCCACCGTCCTCGTCTACGGCCACCACGACGTGCAGCCGGCCGCCCGTGAGGACGGCTGGGACAGCGAGCCGTTCGAGCCCGTGGTGCGCGGGAACCGCCTGTACGCGCGCGGGGCGGCCGACGACAAGGGTCAGGTGTTCTTCCACACCCTCGGCGTCCGCGCGCACCTGGCCGCCACCGGCCGCACCGCGCCCGCCGTGCACCTGAAGCTGCTGATCGAGGGGGAGGAGGAGTCCGGCTCCCCGCACTTCCGCGCCCTGGTGGAGGAGCACGCGGCACGTCTGGCCGCCGACGCCGTGATCGTCTCCGACACCGGCATGTGGTCCGAGGACACCCCCACGGTGTGCACCGGCATGCGCGGCCTCGCCGAGTGCGAGATCCGGCTGTACGGCCCCGACCAGGACATCCACTCCGGGTCCTTCGGCGGCGCGGTGCCCAACCCGGCCACCGCCGCGGCCCGCCTGGTCGCCGCGCTGCACGACGAGCACGCGCGCGTGGCGATCCCCGGCTTCTACGACGGCGTGATCGAGCTCACCGAACGCGAGCGGGCGCTCTTCGCCGAGCTGCCCTTCGACGAGCGGCGGTGGCTGCGCACGGCGAAGTCCCACGCGGCCCACGGCGAGGCGGGGCACACCACCCTGGAGCGCATCTGGGCCCGCCCCACCGCCGAGGTCAACGGCATCGGCGGCGGCTACCAGGGCCCCGGCAGCAAGACGATCATCCCGTCCTCGGCGATGGTGAAGCTCTCCTTCCGCTTGGTCGCCGGCCAGGACCCCGGCCACATCGAGAAGGCCGTCCGCGCCTGGGCCGCCGAGCAGCTCCCCGCCGGGATCCGGCACGAGATCACGTTCGGCGGTGCCACGCGCCCGTGCCTGACGCCGCTGGACCACCCGGCGCTGCAGTCGGTGGTCCGCGCCATGGGCCGCGCCTTCGGCCAGCCGGTCCGCTTCACCCGCGAGGGCGGCTCCGGGCCCGCCGCCGACCTCCAGGAGGTCCTCGGCGCACCCGTGCTCTTCCTGGGCATCTCCGTCCCGTCCGACGGCTGGCACGCCCCCAACGAGAAGGTCGAACTGGACCTGCTGCTCAAGGGCGTCGAAACCTCCGCGTACCTGTGGGGCGACCTCGCCGAGCACTGGCGCCGTGCGCCCTGAGCACGCGGCGCCCGCCCAAGGGGCCCCGGGGGCGGGGCACACTGGAAGAACCGCCCCGTACCGCCCGGCCCGGCCGGGCCCGATCGCCTCCCCGTACGTCCCGCTGAACCGCCGCCGAACCACAACCGCCGCACCGGGGGAGTTGGAAGCACCCGTGACCACCTGGACCGACGACCACACCGCCGACCGTCCCATCTCGCTGACCGCGCCGAGCGGCATCGACCGCGCCGCGCACCACCGGCTCGACGAGGCATGGCTCGCGGCGGCGTGGAGCCACCCCTCGACGCGCTGTTTCGTGGTCTCCGGCGGCCAGGTGCTCATCGACGAGACGCCCGACGGGCGGACCGAACTCGTCATGACCCCCTCCTTCGAGGCCCCCCTGACCGAGGCCCACCGCTACTTCCTCGGCATCGACGAGGACGGCGTGAGCTACTTCGCCCTCCAGAAGGACGGGCTGCCCGGACGCATCGACCAGTCCGCCCGCCCGGCGGGGCTCCGCGAGGCGGGCCTGCTGCTGTCCCCGCGCGACGCCGGCCTGATGGTGCACGCGGTAGGCCTGGAGAACTGGCAGCGCACCCACCGCTTCTGCTCCCGCTGCGGAGAGCGCACCGTCATCGCCGCGGCCGGCCACATCCGCCGCTGCCCGGCGTGCGGCGCCGAGCACTACCCGCGCACCGACCCCGCGGTGATCATGGCCGTCACGGACGAGGACGACCGCATCCTCCTCGGCCGCCAGGTGCACTGGCCCGAGGGCCGCTTCTCGACCCTGGCCGGTTTCGTGGAGCCCGGGGAGTCCATCGAGCAGGCGGTGCGCCGCGAGGTCCACGAGGAGGCCGGCATCGCCGTCGGCGCCGTCGAGTACGTCGCCAGCCAGCCGTGGCCCTTCCCCTCCAGCCTGATGCTCGGCTTCATGGCCCGCGCCGTCTCCACCGACATCGACGTCGACGGCGACGAGATCCACGAGGCGCGCTGGTTCTCCCGCGACGAGCTCGCCGCCGCCTTCGAGACCGGCGAGGTGCTGCCGCCCTACGGCATCTCGATCGCTGCCCGCTTGATCGAACTGTGGTACGGCAAGCCGCTGCCGACCCGGAGCGTCTGAGCGGGGCCGCGCGCCGGCCCGGCCGTCCCCGGGCAGGTCTCGGCCTCGGTACGCCCTGTGGGGCGGCGCCGCGCGGGTCCCGGACACGGCGGCGCCCCCTGCGGTGTCTCCACCGGAGGGGGCGCGGCCGTGCGGAAGGTCAGGCGGCGAGGGCCTGCTTGACCTGAGCGAGGCTCGGATTGGTCATGACGACCTCGTCGCCCCCGCCCGCGGGGACGATCCGGACCGTCGGCACCGTCTGGTTTCCGCCGTTCGCCTTCTCCACGAACGCGGCGGACTCCGGGTCCTGCTCGATGTTGATCTCGGTGTACTCGATGCCCTCCCGGTCGAGCTGGCTCTTCAGCCGACGGCAGTAGCCGCACCACGTGGTGCTGTACATCGTCACAGTGCCCGGCATGTGTCTCGCGCTCCTTAAGCGACGGGGATGGTGCTCGCTCGAAGGCAACGTCCCGCGAGGCGCCGCCATTCCCGCCCGCCGCCCTCCACCGGTCATGGAC
>NZ_WYCT01000118.1 GCF_011008945.1 Streptomyces harenosi | reverse complement strand
GGCCCGCCCCCGCCCCTGAGGCCCGCCGGAGGCCCGCGGCCCGCGGCCGACCCGCTCGCGGTGGCGCTCGGCAACGCCACCCTGCTCGGCCTCGGCTATCTGCTGCTGCGCCGGAAGCGGCCGGCGGCGATCGCCGTGCTCGGCTCGGCCGTGCTCCTCCACCTCGTGGCGCGCAGCGCCGAGACCCGCTACGAGATCCTGCTGCTCGCCTGGTGGGCGCTCGGCGCCGGGCACGGCTGGTTCACGGCCCGCCGGTGCCCGGAACACGTGGTCGGGCGCGGGCAGCGCGCGGGCACGCTCGCCCTCGCGCTCACGCTGGTGCTGACCGCCGCGCTGCTGCGGGTCGACGCCTACGGCATCGCGGACCGCGTGACCGGGGCCCGGGACAGCGGGGACTGTGCACGGGCCGTCGCCGCCCAGCGCGAGGTGGGGTGGGGCCACCGGCTGGCGGGTGCGCCGGTGGTGGAGCCGGGTGACGCGGTCGTGGAGGCGTGCCACCGGCTCGACGGCGCCGCGTCCGCCCTGGCCCGCGCCGCCCGCAGCGGCAGCACCGAGGAGCTGGGGCGCGGCTTCGGCACGCTCGCCGGCGTCCTGCGCGACGGCCCCGGCAACGAGCGGATCGTCGGGACGGTCCTGGACGCCTTCCTCGACGCGCTGCCGGCCGGCGACGCCTGCGACACCGCCGCCCTCGCGGGCTGGCTCCGCGCCCGCGGCCCCAGCCACGACGTCCTGGACCGCGCCGCGGGCACGGCGGCCCGCACCGAGCCCGCCGCCCTCGTGGACTGCGGCGACCACCTCATGGGCGAGGACGCCTGGCGGCAGGCGCGGGACCACTACCGGCGGCTGCTCGCCACCTACCCGGACGACTCCCGCGCCGGCGAGGCACGCGGCGGCGTGCGCAGGGCCACCCTCGCCATCGAACTGGACGAGGTGCGGGGCCTGGTGGACGACGCGTACGACGCGTCGTCCGGCTACTGCGCCACACCGGCGAAGTACAGCGGAGCCCCGGCGTACCGCAAGGGCTCCGGCCGTGCCCTGTTCCTCGGCGACACCGAGTACACCGGCCGGCTCCCCGGCTCCTGGCGCACTGACGACCCGGCCAAGGCCGCCCTGGTGGTCTGCGCGGACGAGGCGGAGAACGGAGCGGCGGTGGAGACGTGCCGCTACGAGAACAAGACCTCCCGGTACCTCCCCCACCAAGTGACCTTCTACAAGGTCGAGATCCCCCTGAAGGTCTACGAACTGCGCACCGGCAAGCGTCTGGGCCCCCGCTCGGTGCAGATCGGCGGCAGCAGCTGCCCGCGTGTGCTGCACTACGCGTACTACCTGTACGACCTGGGCCCGGGCGACCAGTTCGTCTCCCCGTCCAGGAAGGCGGTCCGCGACGCGTTCCGTGCGGTGCTGAACCGGTGACGGGAGCTGCCCCCTCCACCGGCGCCACGGCGATGCGCGGGGGGTCTGCGCAGGTCAGGTGTTGTCTCCGCGTTCGCGCACGGGCCGTCGTGCCGGTGGTCACGGGGCGGCGGCACGGCGCGGGGGGGCGGGTGGTCGCCGTGGGAAGGCGTCCGGAGCCGGGCGGCGGGCGCCGGGAGGGGCCTGCGTCGCGCCGCTCCGCCCGGGGCGTGCCCCCGGTGGGGAGCCCCGGCCGTGCCTGCCCGTGCCCCGGCCCGGCGAACGCCCCGGCCATGTTTTCCCGCATGCCGCCCGGAGACTCGTACGGCTGCTGCCGGGAACTCCCCCACGACCCACCTCCTGGAGGTCCGTACATGAGCACCAAGGTCTCCGACCACGTCCTGCGACGGCTGCGCGACTGGGGTGTCGACCACGTGTTCGGCTACCCGGGCGACGGCATCAACGGTCTGCTCGCCGCCTGGGGACGCGCCGACAACCAGCCCCGTTTCGTGCAGTCCCGGCACGAGGAGATGTCCGCGTTCCAGGCGGTCGGGTACGCCAAGTTCAGCGGCCGGCTCGGCGTGTGCGCCGCCACCTCGGGGCCGGGCGCGATCCACCTGCTCAACGGGCTCTACGACGCCAAGCTCGACCACGTCCCGGTGCTGGCGATCGTCGGGCAGACCCACCGCACGGCGATGGGCGGCTCCTACCAGCAGGAGGTGGACCTGCACACCCTCTACAAGGACGTCGCCTCGGAGTTCGTGGAGACCGTGACGGTGCCCGAGCAGCTCCCGAACGTGCTGGACCGGGCGATCCGCACCGCGTACGCGCGCCGCTGCCCCACCGCGGTCATCATCCCCGGCGACGTGCAGGAACTGGACTACTCGCCGCCCACCCACGCGTTCAAGATGGTGCCCTCCAGCCTGGGGCGCAGCGAGTGGACCGCGGTCCCCTCCGAGGAGTCCGTGCGGCGGGCGGCGGAGATCCTCAACGCCGGTGACAAGGTGGCGATCCTGGTCGGTCAGGGCGCGGCCGGGGCCCGGGCCGAGGTGGAGCGGCTCGCCGAGCTGCTGGGGGCCGGGGTGGCCAAGGCGCTGCTCGGCAAGGACGTCCTCAGCGACGAACTGCCGTACGTCACCGGTTCGATCGGCCTGCTCGGCACGCGGCCGAGCTATGAGCTGATGCGCGACTGCGACACGCTGCTGACCATCGGGTCGTCGTTCCCGTACTCGCAGTTCCTGCCGGAGTTCGGCAAGGCGCGGGGCGTGCAGATCGATCTGGACCCGCACATGGTGGGCATGCGCTATCCCTACGAGGTGAACCTCGTCGGCGACGCCAAGGCCACGCTGGAGCGGCTGATCCCGCTGATCGACGGCGAGCGCGGGCGGGAGTGGTTCGAGACGGTGTGCGACAACGTCCGGCACTGGCGGGATGTGCTGGAGCGGCGCGCGGGCCTGGACGCCGATCCGGTCAACCCGGAGTACGTCGCCCGCGCCCTGGACCCCCTGCTGCCCGAGAACGCGATCGTCACCTCCGACTCGGGCTCCACCGCGAACTGGTACGCCCGGCACCTGACCATGCGGCCCGGCATGCGCGGTTCCCTGTCCGGCACGCTGGCGACGATGGGCTGCGCGGTGCCGTACGCGATCGGCGCGAAGTTCGCCCACCCCGACCGGCCGGTGGTCGCCCTGGCCGGTGACGGCGCGATGCAGATGAACGGGCTCGCGGAGATGATCACCGCGGCGAAGTACCGGGACCTGTGGGAGGACCCGCGGCTGGTCGTGGGCGTGTGGAACAACCGCGACCTGAACCAGGTCACCTGGGAGCTGCGGGCCATGGGCGGCGCCCCCTCCTTCGAGCCCTCGCAGGAGCTGCCGGACGTGCAGTACGCGGCGTTCGCCCGGTCGCTGGGGCTGACCGGCATCCGGGTGGAGAAGCCCGAGGACGTGGAGGCGGGCTGGCGGGCCGCGCTGGAGGCGGACGGGCCCGCGGTGGTGGAGTTCCTCACCGACCCCGCCGTGCCGCCGATCCCGCCGCACGCCACCTGGGAGCAGATGGAGGCCACGGCCGCCGCGATCCTCAAGGGCGACCCGGACCGCGGCTCGGTGGTCAAGCAGGGCTTCAAGGCGAAGATGCAGGAGTTCCTGCCGGGCCGGACGAGGCAGTAGGCCCGGCGCCCCGGCCGAGGGGGCACCCGCGGCGCCCGTCGCACCGGGGCGCCGCGGGTGCCCCCTCGGCCGGATGGTTCCGCCGTTCAGCGGCACGTCCGCGCGGCGTTCGGATGCGCGTCCGCGCGGCGGGACGGCGCACGGAAGGGCACTCCCCCGCCGTCACGGGCACGGGGCCGCGCGGCGACGTGGGAGGGCTTGTCCGGTGGCCGTCATGGTCGTGCGTCCGGCACGGCCGCGGCCGGGTCGAGGGCGTCGGGCTGCGGCCCGGAGCCCGGGAGCACGGCCTCCTCGTACCGGCCGAGCGCCAGCACCACGCCGAGCATGAGGGCCGGGATGAGCACAGCGAACAGCACCGCCATGGTCCGTCCTTCCCGTAAGGGGGCGGCGTGGGGGGCGCGGGGCGGGTTCCCCCCGCCCGGCGGGTCAACCCCGTTCCTCGTACACCCGCGCGAGCCGTCCCGAAATCGGGGCGGACCCGTCCGAACCCGTGTCGGCGTCCGGTCTTCGGGTACGCGGTGGCCACCCCCGAAGGATCTGGAGGGAGACATGCAGCGAGGCAGTGACCGGCTGAGCGTCCACCGCGACGACGAGATGAAGCACGAATTGCAGGGTCTGCTCAGGTCCGGGCACCCCACCCGCACCGAGGAGTGGCACGACCCGGAGCCGACCGCCGAGGACGATCCGGAGGTCGCGCGCGGCCCGGTGACGCCGAGTCGCGGGCCGACGTACCTGGAGGCGCTCCGGCTGGAGCTGGCCCGGACCCTGACGCGCGGCACCTTTCCCGCCAATCCGCGCGAGCTCTCCCGTGCCCTGCGCCGCGCCAACGCTCCCGACGCCCTGGTCGAGCGGGTGGAGGAGCTGCCGCACAAGGAGCGCTTCGGCAACGTCCAGCAGCTCGCCCAGGCCCTGACCGGGCCCGGCGCCGCCGGGCGTGCCGGGCCCGAGTAGAGGAGAAGGCCCCGGCCGGGGCTCCGCGGACGGCGCCGCCGGCCGGGTACGTCAGGAAGGCCCCTGCTGATGGCCGAGTTCGTGAAGGACGTGATGACCCCGGGCGTGGTCGCCGTCCGCCCGGACGCCTCGCTCGTCGAGGCGGCGCAGTTGATGCGCTCGCAGAACATCGGCGACGTGGTCGTGGCCGACGGGCAGGAGATCGTCGGCGTGCTCACCGACCGCGACATCGCGGTGCGGGCCGTCGCGGAGGGTGTCGACCCGCTGACGGTGGGCGCCGGATCGGTCTGCACCCCGGACCCGCTGGTGGTCGCGCCGGACGATCCCGTGTCGGCGGCGGAAGCACTCATGCGCGAGCAGGCGGTGCGCCGGCTGCCGGTCGTGGAGAACGGCCTGCCGGTCGGGATGGTCAGCCTCGGTGACCTGGCCGAGGCGGCGGATCCCGCCTCGCCGCTCGCCGACATCAGCCGCGCCGCGCCGGACACCCGGGACGCCCGCGGCGGCCCGCCGCCGCCACCCGTCTGAGCGGAAGCGGAAGCAACGGACGCAACGAGAGGAACACGGAACACCATGCGTATCGCTTTTCTCACCGCACCGGAAGGTGTCGAACAGGTCGAGCTGACCGACCCGTGGCAGGCCGCGGTGGACGCCGGGCACGAACCGGTGCTCGTGTCGACGAAGCCGGGTGAGATCCAGGCCTTCAACCATCTCGACAAGGCGGACACCTTCCCCGTGGACGAGGTGGTCGGCGAGGCGTCGGCCGACTCGTTCGGCGGGCTGGTCCTGCCGGGCGGGGTGGCCAACCCCGACTTCCTGCGGATGGACGACAAGGCCGTGGCGTTCGTGAAGGACTTCTTCGACCAGGGCCGCCCGGTCGCCGCGATCTGCCACGCCCCGTGGACGCTGGTCGAGGCGGACGTCGTCCGCGACCGGGTCCTGACCTCCTGGCCGAGCCTGCGGACCGACATCCGCAACGCGGGCGGCACCTGGGTCGACGAACAGGTCCAGGTCTGCGACCACGGTCCCAACCGGCTGATCACCAGCCGCAAGCCGGACGACCTGAAGGCGTTCTGCGAGACCTACCTCGCGGAGTTCGCCCGGGCGGGCGGCTGAACCGGCCGGCGTACGTACGCACGGCACACGGCGCGGGCCCGGCCCTCCCTGTCGGAGGACCGGGCCCGCGCCGTGCGTACCGGCCGCCGGTTCGCGCCGGGTCCGCGCCGGGTCCGAGGGGCCGGGACGACGGACCGAGAGGACCGGCCGCCGGAGACGAGCCGGGGCCGGGGCCGGGCGCCGTGGATAGGGCCGGGACCCGGGCGCCGGGGACTCCCCGCCCGGCCTCACACGCCGGGAGTCGCCGACTCCCCGCAGCCCCGCTCCCGGGCCCCCTCGCGGGTGCGGCCCGCGGCGACCGGGCGGCGGGGGTTGCGGCGCAGCCACTCGCCCTCGAGCTGCGCCATGCGCTCGTTGTGCGCCCGCAGCGCGTCGTTCGAGCCGTACAGCAGCGTGTCGTGGCGCGTGCGGTGGATGTTCTCCAGCTCCTTCATGAGCTGCTGGTCGTCCAGCCGGTCCGGATCGATCCCGGTCGCGGTGATCTCCCGCTCGTCGTGTTCGTTCATGCGGTCCGGGTACCCGCCCGGTGAGCACTACCACCCCCGAGCGGCATCCGGGAGGGAGCCATGGATCTCGCCTTTCTGCACCCCTTGTACGAACAGCCCGGCCCCTGGGCCTCCGTGTACGTCGACCTTTCCCGGCACGCGGAGGACACCGCGCACGAGCGGCAGCTCACGGCCGGCGCGGTGGCCCGGGAGCTCGCGGCGCAGGGCGCCGACGAGGCGACCTGCCGGGCCGTGCAGGAGGCGGTGGACGACCTGCGTCACTCCTCCGACCCGCACGGGCGGGCCCTGTTCGCCCGCGCCGGCCGGGTCGTCCTCGACCCGCCGCTGGCCCGTCCCCCGCAGGGCGGCACCACCGCCCACTGGGCGCCCCTGCCGCACGTCTCGCCGCTGCTGGAGCTGATGGGCGAGGACCCGGTGTGCGTGGTGGCGTACGTCGACCGCAAGGGTGCCGACTTCGAGCTGCGCAGCGCGCTGGGCAGCCGGGAGGCGGGCGGGGTCACCGGCCGGCAGTGGCCGGTGCACCGGACGAGCAGCGTGGACTGGTCGGAGCGCCACTTCCAGCTCCGGGTGGAGAACACCTGGGAGCACAACGCGGCGGAGATCGCCGACGCGCTCGCGGTGTGCCAGGAGGAGACCGGCGCCGACCTGCTGATCCTGGTCGGTGACGACCGGGAGCGGCGGGCCGTCCACGAGCGGCTGCCCAAGCGGCTGCAGGACTGCGTGGCCGAGGCCACGCGGGGCGCCGGCAGCAGGCTGCTCGACGACGAGGTGGAGCGACTGCGCGCCGAGCACGTACGGGCCCGGACCCAGCAGGACCTGGACAAGTTCCTGGCCGCCCGCACCCCGGACGGCGAGGGGCGGGCCGCCGCGGTGGAGGGCGTGCCCGCGCTGGTCGAGGCCGCCCGCGAGCACCGCATCGACGAGCTGCTGATCATCCCCGACGGCCCCGACACGCACCGCGAGGTGTGGATCGGCGAGGACGCCGACCAGCTCGCGATGCGGCGTACGGAGCTGAAGACCCTGGGCGAGCAGCACTCCTGGTCCGCCCGCGCGGACGACGCCCTGCTGCGCTCGGCCGTGATGACCGGCGCCCCGGCGATCGCGGTGACCCCGGCGCTGCCGCCGGACGCGGCCGAGAAGGCCGACACCCCGGTGGGCGGCCTGGGCGCCCTCCTGCGCTGGAAGTGAGCGCCCGTCCGGGCGGCCACCGGCCCGGGCGGCGGGTCAGCGGGCCCGTTCCACCCGCCGCTCGTCCCACACCGGCTCCGGCGTCTCGCGGACCCGGCCGTCGCTGCCGAAGACGAGGAACCGGTCGAAGGAGCGGGCGAACCAGCGGTCGTGGGTGACCGCGAGCACCGTGCCCTCGAAGCCCTCCAGTCCTTCCTGGAGGGCTTCGGCCGATTCCAGGTCCAGGTTGTCGGTCGGCTCGTCCAGCAGCAGGGCGGTGGCGCCCTCCAGCTCCAGCAGCAGGATCTGGAAGCGGGCCTGCTGGCCGCCCGAGAGCCGGCCGAAGGTCCGCTCCGCCTGGGCGGTCAGCTCATAGCGGCGCAGCCGGGACATGGCGGCGCCCCGGTCCTGGGCGTGCTCCCGCCACAGGATGTCCAGCAGTGTGCGGTCCTGGAGCTCAGGGTGGGCGTGGGTCTGCGCGAAGTGCCCGGGCACGACGCGCGCCCCGAGTTTCCACCGGCCCGTGTGGGCCACGTCGCCGCCGGCGAGCAGCCGCAGGAAGTGGGACTTGCCTGAGCCGTTGGAGCCGAGGACGGCGACGCGTTCGCCGTAGAAGACCTCCAGGTCGAACGGCTTCATCAGGCCGGTCAGCTCCAGCCCCTCGCAGGTGAGGGCCCGCACCCCGGTCCGGCCGCCCTTCAGCCGCATCCTGATGTCCTGCTCGCGCGGGGGCTCCGGCGGCGGGCCGGCCTCCTCGAAGCGGCGCAGCCGGGTCTGGGCGGCGCGGTAGCGGGAGGCCATCTCGTCGCTGTTGGCCGCGGCCTGCCTGAGGGTCAGGACGAGCTTCTTCAACTGGGCGTGCTTCTCGTCCCAGCGCCGGCGCAGTTCCTCGAAGCGGGCGAAGCGCTCGCGCCGCGCCTGGTGGTAGGTGCCGAAGCCGCCGCCGTGCACCCACGCGTCCGCGCCCGCCGGACCCGGCTCCAGGGAGACGATCTTCTGGGCGGCCCGGGCGAGGAGCTCGCGGTCGTGGGAGACGAACAGCACCGTCTTGCGGGTCTCGGCGAGCCGCTCCTCCAGCCAGCGCTTGCCGGGGACGTCGAGGTAGTTGTCGGGCTCGTCGAGCAGCAGTACCTCGTCGGGGCCGCGCAGCAGCGCCTCCAACACCAGCCGCTTCTGCTCGCCGCCGGACAGCGTGCCCACCTGCCGCCACTGCGCCCGCTCGTAGGGGACGCCCAGGGCGGCGGTGGTGCAGATGTCCCACAGCGTCTCGGCCTCGTACCCGCGGGCCTCCGCCCAGTCGGCCAGCGCCTGCGCGTAGGCGAGCTGGGCGGCCTCGTCGTCGACGGTCATGACCGCGTGCTCGGCGGCGTCGACGGCCCGCGCGGCCTCGCGGACCCGGGGCGGCGCCACGGACACCAGCAGGTCGCGTACGGTCGTGTCGTCGCGTACCGACCCCACGAACTGCCGCATCACGCCGAGGCCCCCGCTCACGGCGACGCTGCCGCCGTGCGGCCTGAGCTCGCCCGCCAGTATCCGCAGCAGGGTGGTCTTGCCCGCGCCGTTGGGTCCGACGAGGGCGACGACCGCCCCCTCCCCCACGCGGAAGGACACATCCCCCAGCAGCGCCCTCCCGTCGGGCAGGTGGTACTCCAGGTGCGCCGCTTCGAGATGTCCCATGGGCAGCGATTGTGTGGCGGGGCCGACCGCCCGGCAAACGGTTTTCGCCGGTGCCGCCCGGCCCGGCGCCGCCGCCCGGCCCGGCAGGAAACCCGCCCGGCAGGGTAGGCGGGAGGCATGAGCCCCGACGTAGACCTCACCGCCCCGGCGCCCGGCCCGCACCCGGTCCGCAACGGCTTCCTGGAACTGGACCGCCGGCTGTTCGAGGCCGTCGCCGCCCGCCACTGGCCGGGCGCCGACGCTCTGCTGCCGCGCCTGAGCCGCAGCGCCAACCACGGCGTGCTGTGGTGCGCGGCCGCCGCCGCGCTGGCCGCCTCCCGCACCCCCAGAGCCCGCCGGGCCGCCGCGCGCGGCCTCGCCTCGCTGGGGCTGGCCTCCCTGACCATCAACACCCTCGGCAAGCGCTCCGTCCGCCGCCCCCGCCCGGTGCTGGACCCGGTGCCGCTGGTGCGGCGGCTGAAGCGGCAGCCGATCACGACGTCGTTCCCGTCCGGGCACGCCGCGTCGGCCGCCGCCTTCGCCACCGGCGTCGCGCTGGAGTCGCCGGCCTGGGGCGCGGCGGTGGCCCCGGTGGCCGCCGCGGTCGCCGTCTCCCGCGTCTACACCGGCGTCCACTTCCCGAGCGACGTGCTGGCCGGGGCGGCCCTCGGCGCGGGCGCCGCGTTCGCCGTGCGGGGGCTGGTCCCCACCCGTGCCCAGATCGTCCCGCCGGCCCGGCCCCGCGCGAACGTGCCCGCGCTGCCCGAGGGCGAGGGCCTGGTCATGGTGGCCAACCGGGCGTCGGGCACGGCGGACCGGGTGCGGGCCCTGTGCGACGCGCTGCCCCGGGCGGAGGTCGTCGAGTGCGAACCGGACGAGGTGGGGGCGGAGCTGGAGAAGGCCGCGGGCCGGGCCCGGGTGCTCGGGGTGTGCGGCGGCGACGGCACCGTGAACGCCGCCGCCGGGATCGCCCTGCGCCGCGGCCTGCCGCTCGCGGTGCTGCCCGGCGGGACGCTCAACCACTTCGCGTACGACCTGGGCGTGGAGGACGTGCGCAGCCTGTGCCGGGCGGTGGTCCGGGGCGAGGGCGTGCGGGTGGACGTGGGCCGGTTCTCGTCGGGCGGCCGGCAGGGGATCTTCCTGAACACCTTCAGCCTCGGGGTCTACCCGGAGCTGGTGCGCGAGCGGGAGCGCTGGTCGCACCGGATCGGCGGCTGGCCGGCCGGGGTGCTGGCCGCCGTGCGGGTGCTGCGCGCCGACCGGCACCCGCTCCACGCCGAGGTGAAGGGCCGGTCCCACCCGCTGTGGATGCTGTTCGCCGGCAACGGCACCTACCACCGCATGGGCCTGGCCCCGGGCCGCCGGATGGACCTCGCCGACGGGCAGCTCGACGTCCGGGTGGTCCACGGGGGCCGCCGGCCGGCCCTGCGGCTGCTGTCGGCGGCCCTGGCCGGGCCGCTCACCCGCTCCCCCGCCCACGCCGCGGTGCAGGTGGGCCGTCTGCGTCTGACCGGGGTCGCCGACGGCACGCTCCTGGCGTACGACGGGGAGATCACCGAGACCCGGGGCGAGCTGACCCTGGAGAAGCTTCCCGAGGCGCTCACCGTCTACCGGCCGCTGCCGGGTAGCTGACCGGCTGCCGGGTGGCCGGCCGGCGCCCGGCGCCCCGGATCACCCCACCTGACGGACCATCAGTCCACATGGCAGGACGGCGGTCTCATATTCCGGGTGCTGCGCGTAGCGTGTCGTCCGTCGCGCCGCACGGGTGCGCGGGGACGTCCACGCGCCGGCGGGACGCGCCGGAGAGGGGACCAGCCATGCCGAAGCCGCAGGAGACCGCCGTCTACACGCACGGGCACCACCCGTCGGTGCTGCGCTCGCACACCTGGCGCACCGCGGCCAACTCCGCGGCGTACCTGCTGGACCGGCTCGAGCCCGGCATGAAGATCCTCGACGTCGGGTGCGGTCCGGGCACGATCACCGCCGACCTCGCGGCCCTGGTGCCGGACGGGCACGTCACGGGCGTCGACCGGGCGCCGGGGGTCCTGGAGCGGGCCCGGGCCACGGCCGCCGCGCGGGGACTGGCCAATGTCGACTTCGCCGTGGCGGACGTGCACGCCCTGGACTACCCGGACGGCACCTTCTGCGTCGTCCACGCCCATCAGGTGCTCCAGCACGTGGGCGACCCGGTGGGGGCGCTGCGCGAGATGCGGCGGGTGACCCGGCCCGGCGGGCTGGTCGCCGTCCGCGACTGCGACTACGCCGCCATGACCTGGTACCCCGCGTCGGCGGGCATGGACGCCTGGCTGGACCTGTACCGCCGGGTGGCCCGCGCCAACGGGGGCGAGCCGGACGCCGGGCGCCGGCTGAAGTCGTGGGCGCTGCGGGCCGGCTTCACCGACGTCACGGCGACGTCGGGCACCTGGACCTTCTCCACCGCCGGGGAGCGGCGGTGGTGGAGCGAGCTGTGGGCCGAGCGCACCGTGGCGTCCGTGTACGCCGCCCTGGCCACCGGCGGCGGGCACGCGACCGACGCGGATCTGCGGGCCGTCTCCGCGGCCTGGCGGGAATGGGCAGAACAGCCCGACGGCTGGTTCGGTGTCATGCACGGGGAAATTCTGTGCAGAAACGAAGCCTGATCGGCAGATTCCGGGAAACCGGTACGGCAGGAGGTTCACATCATGGTTCCGCTTCTGCTCGTACTGCTTCTCGCGATTGTTCTCTTCGGCGCCGGATTCGCCGTGAAGGTGCTGTGGTGGATAGCCCTGGCCGTGCTGGTGCTGTGGCTGCTGGGCTTCGTGGCCCGCGGCACCTCCGCGAGCGGCAGCCGGGGACGCTGGTACAGGTGGTGACGTACCGGAAGGCGTGAGAGCACGGCCCCGCCGCCCCGGGAGGCTCACTCCCGGGGCAGCAGCGGTCCCAGCGGCCCGAGGTCCAGATTCAGGTCCTCGGGCCGCAGTCCGTAGCGCTCCCGCAGCTCGGCCATCCGGTCCTCGAGCAGCATGAGGGTGAGCCCGATCCGCTCCTCCTGGTCCTCGGTCAGGTCCCCCTCGTCGAAACGGCGCAGCGCCTGGCGCTCCATGAGCTGGCGCAGCAGCTCCACCACGGTCAGCACCAGTTTGATCAGGTCGCGTTCGACGGTGTCCGGCTGGAACTCGACACGGTTGCGGTGTTCGCTCACCTCACTCCCCCCACGGCGACGGTACATCGGCGTTGACCGAACTGATCAGCGCGTTGAGATCGATGCGGACCAGATCGACGTCCGCGATACGCAGCGTGATGTCGCCCGTGAGGACCACCCCGCCGGCCAGGAGCCGGTCGAGCAGGTCCACCAGGGCGATCTCACGGCGTTCGATGATGGTCACGGTGCCTCCCCCGCGGTGGTGTCCTGCGGACGGTCCTCCGCGGCGCCCTCCGCGGCGGCGACGGTGCCCGCGTCCTCCCGGGACGCGGAATTCCCGGACCGGGATTCCTCCCCGGCGAAGGAATAGGCCGCCCAGGGGCCGGTGAGTTCCACCCGGATTCCCGGGGACTCGTCCTTCGTCCGGTCCACCATTTCCACGAATTCCTCGGAGACGTCCCGCCGCACCAAATAGGCGGCATTGAGGACGTTCCGTCCGGCGGCGCCGGAGAGCGCGGTGTTCTGCGGCGGGTGCAGACGGGTGTCCTCGGCCCGCTCGGACAGTGACCGGTGCAGCCGGGTCGCGAATTCCTCGGCCCGCTGCCACATGTCCTCATGGGCCCTGGACCGCATGCTGCGCCGGCGCAGGTAGTCGCGGCCCGACGCCGGCTTCCCGGCCGGCCGCTCCGCCAGGGCGCCTTGCTCGGGGTCGGACTCGACGTACACCTTGACGCCCCACTCCACCCGGCCCTCCAGCCGGTCGAGGGTGCGGTGGAAGTACTCCTCGCGTTCCTCCATCATCACCCGCACACCGCTGTCGTCCCGGAAGACGGTGGCCAGCCGGAGCGGCAGCGGGGTGGTGACGGCGGTCAGCGCGTCGATGACCTGCTGGTGGGCGCGGGCGGTCGTGGCGAGCCAGTCCAGGTCCTCCAGATGGGCCCGCAGCGCCTCCTCGGAGAAGTCCGCCTCGGGCACATGGCTGACCACGGCCACCAGATCGTGGTGGTGCAGCACCCGGGGCGGGTCACCCGCCACCCCGGTGAGCTGGGCCTGCAGGGCCGCGCCGAAGGGGCGGCAGACGGCGTAGACGTACCGCAGTCCGGTCATGGTGACTCCTTCGGTGCGCGGCCCGGCTCCAGTTCCGCCAGGCGGGCGCGCAGCTCGGCGTTCTCCCGGGCCAGTTCCTTGTGCCTGGCGTTCGAGGAGAGCGCCGGGTCGCTCTCCCACCAGTCGATGCCCATCTCCTTGGCCTTGTCGACGGAGGCGACGACGAGCCGCAGTTTGATGGTGAGCAGCTCGATGTCGAGCAGGTTGATCCGGATGTCGCCCGCGATGACGACACCCTTGTCCAGGACCCGCTCCAGAATGTCGGCGAGGTTGGCGCCCTGCCCCTGGCCGTAGGGTTCGGGCAGTCGGCCGGGAGTCGTCATCGGCGCCTCCCCCGGTCGGCGTAGGCGTCCTCGTCGCGGTCGGTGTACACGTCCCCGTCCTCGCCCCGGTCCGCTTCCGCCCCGGCGTCGTCGTACGCGTACGCGTCGTCCTCGTACGCGGTCTCCTCTTCTTCCCCGGGCTCCTCTTCTTCCCCGGGTTCCTCCTCGTAGGCGTCGCCCTGCTCACCGAACGGGGCGTCCTCCTCGGCGTAGGCAGCCTCCTCCTCGCCCTCGTCCCCTTCCTCGTACCCGTCCAGGTCGTCACCGCTCTCCCGGCCGGAAGCGGTCTCCTCCCCGGCCTGTTTCCCGGCCTCTTCCCGGTCCTGTCGCGGCTCCTCGCTCCCCTCGCGGTCCTCCCGCTCCTCGGCCGCCGCGTCCTCGTGGGAGCGGACGACCTCGCCGTCGCGGATCTCACCGCGCCAGCCGTCCTCCGCCTCTCCCTTGAGGGTGATGTGGCGGGCGAAGTTCTTCAGGTCGAGCCGGGCCCGGCGGCCCTGGGCGCGCCAGAGGTTGCCGGTCTTCTCGAACAGGCCCTGGGGGTAGTACTCGATGACCAGCAGCACCCGGGTGAGGTTGTCGGCGAGCCGGTGGAAGGAGACGACGCCCTTGGTGGTGCCCTTGGCACCCTCCGACGTCCAGGAGATCCGGTCGTCGGGGACCTGCTCGGTGATCCTCGCCTTCCAGCTCCGGTGGGACCAGAAGACCTTCAGCCGCCAGTCGGAGGTGGTGTCGTCGGCGCGCTCCGCGCTGCTGACGCCCTTGGCGAAGGTGCTGAAGTCCTGGTACTGCGTCCACTGGTCGTAGGCGGTGCGCACCGGCACGCCGACGTCGACGTGCTCGACGATCACGGTGGGCCTGCCGCCGGCCCCGCCCTTGCGCCCGCCCTGGCCGCCGAGGTTCTTGAGGGCGCCGGCGACACCGTCCCTGGCCCGCGAGGCGCCGAGCTCCACCGCGGTGCGCACCGGCCCCTTGCCCTCGGCGAGCTTGCGCCCGCCGTCGAGGGCCAGTTTCGCGAAGCCGGGGCTTCTGCCCTCGGCCACGTCGTTGAGTCTGACGGTGGTCTCGCCGAGCTTGCGCCCGACACCCACCAGCAGGCGCTGCGCCTGGACGGCGAGGTACTCCTGAGCCTCCGCCTTGAGCCGTTCGGCGGCCTCGCTGTGGGCCACGTCGGCGAGGGGGCCCTTCTTCGCGGCCGCCCGTGCCGTGGAACCGGCCGATCCGAGGGCATCCGTCATCGCTCACCACCTCCCTTCGGCAGCCCGGCGCCGCGGGCCGCGCGGCCCGCCGTCTTCTTGGCCGCCCCGGTCCTCTTGGCCGCCGCCCGCTTCACGGCGGCCTTCTCGGAGGCCGCCTTCTTCGCGGGCACCTTCTTGGCGGCCGCCTTCTTCGCGGGAGCCTTCTTGGCGGGAGCCTTCTTCGCGGCCTTCCTCACCGGCTCCTTCCCGGGGGCCTCCCGGCCGCCCGGAGCGTCCCGCCGCCCGGAGCGGGCGCGCGAGGAGCCGTCCTCGCGCGCCCGCTCCGGGCGTCCCTCGAGCTCGTCGGAGCCCTCAGGACTCTCGGGGCCCTCGCGGTCGTCGTCGGGGCCGGCGTCGGCGTCCTCGACGTCATCGTCGTCGTAGGCGTCCTCGCCGGCACCGTCGCGCCCGGTGTCCGCCTCCTCGGAGGCCGCGCCCGCCAGTTGGTCGCGCATCCGGGCCGTACGGTCGTGGAGGCGGTCGGCGAGCGAGTCGAGCCGCCGCTCGATCACGGCGCCCGAAGCCGCCCTGCCCACCCCGCGCAGGTCCTCCCGGAGCTGGTCCCCGATCTCCTTGAACTGCGGGTTCGCCCGGAGCTGCTGGGAGACGACGTCCGCGACCGCGCGGGGGCTCAGGTGCATCCGCCGGCCGGCCGCCAGGGTGCCGACCGCGAAGGCGAGCTTGAGCTTCTTCGTGCGTCCCAGAAGGTATCCGGCCCCGACCGCGAGGCCCATTCCCACTCGATTCATGGTGCCGTCCCCTCGCCCGTTCCCGCGCCGCCGCGCGACGCGATCTCCAGCCGGTCCAGGAGCTCGTCCTCCCGCCGGTCGAACTCCTCCTCACTGATCTCACCGGCCTCCAGCGACTCCTCCAGGCGTGCGAGTTCGGCCCGGACGGCGGCGGGGTCGTAGTAGATCCGCTCGGCCTCCTGGAGCACCTGCCGGACGGCCCAGGCGCTGCCGCGCACCGGAGCGAACGGCAGCAGCAGCACCTCGGAGATCAGGCCCATGACGTCACGCTCCGGCGTCCGCTCCGCCGGCCGCGGTGGCCGCCGGCTCGGCGGGGCCCGGTTCGACGAAGCTGTACGGCGGCAGCGGGCCGTTGACCCGCACCTCCAGGTGCGGCAGGTCCTGGCGGGCCTGCTCGACGGCGGCCAGGAAGGTCTCGGCGGAGGCGCGGTCCACCAGGAAGGAGACGTTGGCCAGCCAGCCCGTGGAGTCGGGGCCCGTGCTCACGGCGTCGGCGGCCGGTTCCAGGACGCGCTGCAGGGCGGCGGCGTCCTCCGCCTCCCTGGCCTTGACCGCCTGGGCGACCATCTCGCCGAGCCGGATCTTGTCCTCGTAGCTGCCGCCGCCGGCCTTGCGGTTCGCCTCGGCCAGGGCACGGATCTCCGGGCTCCCGGCCATCACGTGGTGCAGGACGGCCTCCTCCACGTGGTTGGCCTTGATGTTGTACTCGACCCGCCCGTCCAGCGCCCGCAGGCGCTCGCGGTAGTGCTCGGCGCGCTCGGCGAGCACCCCGGTGACGGCCTGGTCGTCGGCGGCGACGCTGCCGAACCGCATGGGCAGCACACAGCCGGCCGCGCCCGTCTCGCTGAGCACGTTCTGGTGGGCCAGCAGATCCTTGCGCTTGGGACGCAGCCCCTCGGGCGCGTCGCTGACGACGGCCGCCAGCTCGCCCTCCCTCAGGATGCGCACGGGGCGCGGCGGGTCGCCGACCCCGCCCATACCCTCGGGGAGCGAGGGGTGGGTGGCGGCGGTGATGCCGTAGACGTAGGTGCTCACTCCTGCTCCTCCTTCCTGCGGGCGGCCGTGGCCTTGCGGGCGCGCGGACGCGACTCGCCCTCGCCTTCGTCACGCGCCTGCTTGAAGGCGTCCGAGATGGTCTGGGCGGCGCCGGACAGCGCCCCCTTGGACTTGCCCCGGGCGCCGGACTCGGTGACCTGGCCGACCACGTCGGGCAGGCCCGGGCTCTTGCGGGGCCCGGACTCGAGGTCGAGCCGGTTGCACGCCTCCGCGAAGCGCAGATACGTGTCGACGCTGGCGACGACGACCCTCACATCGATCTTGAGGATCTCGATGCCGACCAGGGACACGCGCACGAACGCGTCGATCACGAGCCCCCTGTCCAGAACAAGTTCGAGCACGTCGTAGAGGCCGGAGCTTCCGCCTCCACCACCGGACTGCTGTGCCGGTACGACAGTCATGCCGGGCTGTCCCTCCTTGGTGTGTGTGGGTGTGCGTCCGATCGGGCGGCCTAGCCGCCGGACCTGCGCGCGTCGGCCCGTCCCCGCTCGTAGCGGCGGACGCGGCGGTACCCGGTGAGCTGACCGTCGTGGTCGAGCTCGACCTGGTAACCGGCCATCAGGCTCATCGTGTCGGGCACCCTCTCCAGTTCGAGGACCTCGACCTCCAGCGCCCAGCCCTCCTCCGTCCGCTCGAAGGACGACACGGATTCGGCGGCCATCCCGGTGAGCTCCGCGAACTGCTCGCGCGCCTGGCGCAGCACTTCCATGGGCCTCGGGCGGCGGTCCGCCGTCTGGTGCGTGGTGTCGCTGTTGCCGTTGTTGTCGATGTGACTCTCGTGATCGGTGTTGCCGTCGTTGTCGTCGACGTTCTCCTCGGCCGCCTCGCGGCCGTTCCGTGGCTGTTGTGGATTTTGCTGCGTGTCTTGCGGATCAGTTGTGTTTTTCGTGTTCGTCATGGCCACCTCCCCCTTCGTGTGGCCGCAACTTTGTTCGCCAAACCTCCACGGTTCCCCGCATCGGCCGGCCGTTGCCGTCCGCCCGGGGGCGGGGCCCGGCCGGCCGCGCGGGACGCTCAGCCGCGCAGGGCGTTCAGGCGCCGCCGGGCCGGCCCCAGGGCCCGCGGGCGGCTCATGACCCCCGCCCAGGGGTCGGTGCGCGCCTGCTCGACGGCGTCGGCGACGGTCCAGCGGCGCGCGTGCAGCTCCGGGTCCCGGAGCTGCGACCAGGCGAAGGGAGCGGCCACGGGGGCGCCGGGCCGGGCGCGGACCGTGAAGGGCACGACCGCGGTCTGCGCGTAGGCGTTGCGCTGGACGTCCAGGTAGAGCCGTCCGCCGCGGTCCTTCTTGCGGGCGGCGGTGGTGAGCCGCCCGGGGTGCGCGGCGGCCAGGAACCCGGCCACGTCGTGGGCGAACTCGCGTACCTCGTCGAAGTCCTGGCGGCCGTCGAGCGGCACCACCACGTGCAGTCCGCGCGACCCGGTGGTCATCGGCGCGCAGGGCAGCCGCAGTTCGCCCAGCAGCTCCGCGAGGAGGACGGCGGCCTCGCGCACGGGCGCGAAGTCGTCGCCGGGCGGATCGAGGTCGAACACCAGCCGGTCGGGCCGGCCGGGCGCGGTGGTCCGGGACAGCCAGCGGTGCAGGGTGAACGCGGCCTGGTCGACGAGGTAGAGGAGGGTGGCCCGGTCGTCGCAGACCGTGTGGCAGACGGTGCCGCCCTCCTTGGCCAGCTCCGCCCGGGTGATCCACGGCGGATAGTGCTCCGGGGTGTTCTTCTGCATGAAGCGCGGGCCGTCCGGGCCGTCCGGGTACCGCTCCAGCATCAGCGGGCGGCCCCGCAGGTGCGGCAGCATGAACGGGGCGACGGCCTGGTAGTAGTCGGCCAGGTCGCCCTTGGTGTACTCCCGCGGGCGCCCCGCCCCTCCGTCGCCGGGCAGCAGCACCTTGCCGGGCCGGTGGATCTCCACGGTGCGCCGGCCGGCCCGTACGGTCCGGGAGCCGTCACCGCTCACGGCGCCCCTCCCGGGCCCGGTCCGGGCGGCGCGGGCCGCTCGGCGCACCCGGCCCCGGCGGCCGCGCGCCCCGCCGGCCGTTCGTGGCACCCGCCCCGGGCGGCCCGGACGCCCCCGTCGGCGCGTCCGGCCCGGCGACCGGTCACGGCACCACCGCCTGCTCGGCCAGCAGGCGCCCGGCCGCCGTGATCGACTCCGCGTCGATGCCCGCGGCCCGCAACTGCTCGTCCGGGGAGGCCGAACCCGGCATCGTACGGACGGCGAGCCGCACCAGGCGCGGTACGGGCCGCCCGTCGCCGAAGGCGTCGAGGACCGCGTCCCCGAGGCCTCCCTCCTCGTGGTGGTCCTCCACGGTCAGCAGGCAGCCGGTCTCCTCGGCGGCCTGCCGCAGCGTGGCCCGGTCGACGGGCTTGACCGAGTACAGGTCGATCACGCGGACCGGGATGCCCTCGCGGCCGAGCGCGTCGGCCGCGGCCAGCGCCTCGGGGACGGTGACCCCCGCCGCGACGATGGTCATGCGGTCCTGCGCGGAGGAGCGCAGCACCTTGCTCCCGCCGATCGGGAACTCCTCGTCGGGCCCGTAGATCACCTCGCTGCCACCGCGTGAGGTGCGCAGATAGCGGATGCCGTCCAGGTCCGCCATGGCGGCGACGAGCCGGGCGGTCTGGTTGGCGTCGCACGGGTACAGCACGGTGGAGCCGTGGACGGCCCGCATCATCGCCAGGTCCTCCAGGCCCATCTGGCTGGGCCCGTCCTGGCCGATGGCGACCCCCGCGTGGGAGCCGACGAGGTTGATGCCGGAGCCGCTGACGGCGGCCATGCGCACGAAGTCGTGGGCGCGCGTCAGGAACGCCGCGAACGTGGACGCGTACGGCACCCAGCCGCGCGCCGCGATCCCCACGGCGGTGGCGACCATCTGCTGCTCGGCGATGTAGCACTCGACGTAGCGGTCGGGGTGCTCCTTGGCGAAGAACTCGGCGCGCGTGGAGTCGCCCACCTCGCCGTCGAGGGCGACGACGTCGTCCCGCGCGGTGCCGAGCGCGGCCAGCGCCTTCCCGTAGGCGTCGCGGGTGGCGGCCTTCTCGCCCTTGTCCCAGCGGGGCAGCTCGACGGCGCGGGAGTCCACCGCGTGCAGGACGCGCGCGGCCGGCGGCTCGTGCACCTGTACGCGCAGGTCCCGGGGCCCGCCGAGTTCGGCGATCGCCTCGTCGGCGTCGGGCAGCGGCTTGCCGTGCAGGCCCTCGCGGTCCTGGACGCCCTCGACGCCCTTGCCCTTCAGCGTGCGGGCGAGGATCGCGGTGGGCTGGCCCCGGGTGGACAGGGCCTCTCCGTAGGCCCGGTCGACGGCGTCCACGTCGTGGCCGTCGACCTCGACGGTGTGCCAGCCGAACGCCTGGAAGCGGCGCGCGTAGGCGTCCAGGTCGTGGCCGTGCCGGGTGGGGCCGCGCTGGCCGAGCCGGTTGACGTCGACGATCGCGATCAGGTTGTCGAGGTTCTCGAACCCGGCGGCCTCGGCGGCCTCCCACACCGATCCCTCGGCCAGCTCGCTGTCGCCGCACAGCACCCACACCCGGTAGTCGGTGCGGTCCAGCCGCTTGCCGGCCAGGGCGATGCCGACCCCGACCGGCAGGCCCTGCCCGAGCGAACCGGTCGCCGTCTCCACCCACGGCAGCCGCTGCGGGGTGGGATGGCCTTCCAGGCGGCTGCCCAGCTTGCGGAAGGTGAGCAGCTCCTCGTCGTCGATGGCGCCGGCCGCCTTGTAGGCCGCGTACAGCAGCGGCGAGGCGTGCCCCTTGGAGAGCACGAAGCGGTCGTTGCCCGGGTGGGCGGGGCGGGCGAAGTCGTAGCGGAGGTGGTTGGCCAGGAGGACGGCCATCAGGTCCGCGGCCGACATCGACGAGGTCGGATGGCCGGATCCCGCGGCGGCGGACGCGCGCACGCCGTCCACGCGCAACTGCTGGCCGAGTTCGACGAGTTCACCGGTGTTCATGAGTCTCCTTCCGCGGGCGCGTCGGACCGCTTGACGGGGCCGGGTGCGATGTCGGGGCC
>NZ_WYCT01000117.1 GCF_011008945.1 Streptomyces harenosi | reverse complement strand
TCAGATGTGTATAAGAGCCAGGCCCGGCGCCGCTCGTGCCCGTCCAGCCGGACACCGCCCCGGCGGTGGCGAGCATCGTCCTGCCGGACGGCCGCATCGTCACCGGCTACGCCATCGACCCCACCTACCCGGGCCCGGTCACCACCAAGCCGCCCGTCTCCCGCACCGCCGTCAACGTCGCACTCGGCGGCATCGGATTCCTCGCGGTGAGCGGCGGCCTGCTGCTGCTCACCACGTTCATCACCGCCCTGACCGCGCTGATCACCCAGCTCGTCATCCTCGCCGCCGTCATCTTCGGCGGCTGGATCGCCGTGCAGCTCTTCGGCACCAGCAGCAGGGGCGCCGGGACCACGGTCACCATCCGCAAGGCCGTCTTCAAGCGCAACCACTTCCACGGCTGACCAGGAGACCACCCATGCTCCGACTCCGCCTCAAGGTCATCAACTGCCCCCGCCGGGCACTGGCCCTGACCGACACACCCCGCCCCCACTGCCCCGACTGCCAGGGCGCGGGAAGCATCGAGTCCTTCTACGGCGACTACGACACCGGCGAGTACGCCGGCAGCGACTTCGACTTCTGCGACTGCTGGACGGCGTGGGCGATGCCCCTGCTGCCCCTGCCCCGCTGGACGCGCCGCACCCCGCCCGGCGGCTACAGCGACGAACCCCCCTTCTGACTCACAGGACGGACAGGAAAACCATGTTCGACATCCGCATCACCTGCGACCCCGCCGACGAACCCGACATCATCCAGGCGCTCACGGCCGCGTTCGACTGCGACCCCGTCACGTACCACCCCGCCGGGGACGGGCACCGCCTCCACCTGCACACCAAGGCGTTCCACCCCACCCCCGCTACGCCGCCCGACACCGCCCCCGCCGCCTAGAAACGCCCGGGGCGGCCCCGCATTCTGGCAATGATGCGAAGTCGCCTTGGGCCGACCCGCTAAGGCTGGTTGGAGACGAGCGGCCAGCCGGCAAAGCCGTTCTCGGTCTGGTAGACCAGCGCCACACCTTCGGCAGCAAGCAGGTCCCGAACGTCCGCGGTCGGCTCGCTCGGCAGCAGCACCGCAACGCGCAGGCCATGCCCGTTGGGGATGTGGCGGCGGTAGTCGGCAAGCTGTCCGATCGCCATGCGCACGTTGGCCCGGGTCGTCAGCCCCTTCGCCTCGTACAGCACGTGGTCAGTTGCGTCATACAGATCCGGCGTCAGCGCTCCCGGCTCGCCCTTCACGGTGATCTGGAAGCTGTGGGTCTTGTGGCCCGCCGCGGCCAGGTATGCCGTGAACGCCTTCACCAACTCGCCTTCCCGGCGAACGACCTTGCGCTGTCCTGCCGGGATGTCGGCGGTCGTCTCTGCGGTGCTGTGCTGCTCGGTCTCCTTGACCTTCGCGCCGCTCTGCTTGGGCAACCTGACGGGCTCGGGGACGTCGACTACGGGCTCGGTGATCTCGTAGTCCGACTGGGCGGCGGCCGGCAGGCGGTCGGCCTTCGTCCACGCCGGCGTCGTTCCCGGCGCCGGCCGGAACCGAAAGACCAGCACATCGCGCATCACGTGGTCCTTACCGGGCCCACGCCGCACGTCATACGGCTTGATGGGGTCCAGCATCATCTGCCCGATGTAGCGCTGGCGCATCGCTCCGCTGCCGGGCACCTTGCCGTGCGCGACGAACAGGTGGATCTCACGGTTCTTTTCGGCCGCGGTCAGCAGGGACCCGTTGCGGCCGGACGGCTTCTGATCCCCGTTCGCGCCGGCACCGGTGTACAGGTACAGCGGCCCGAACTCGTCATCCTCCGCACGGCCATCGAAGGTGTAGCCGTACTCCTCCCCCGCCGAAGGGTCGGAGAAGACGAACACCTTGCCCGCCTTGTCGGCAGGCTCGATGCCCTGGAAAGTCCCGCAGCCGTAGGCCGCCGCGATGGCATCACGCGTCGTGATCAGACCCGGCACAAGATCAACGGTCGTCGTCATGTCGCGACCTTAACCGCCCCCTCTGACAACCTGCCGCCGCATTTCCTAGCGCAGAAAAACGGGCGGCCCCCATCCGACCAAGAACCGGGGCCGCCCTTACCAACCAGTCCTCATCAGACCTGTTGGAGGTCTCCCAGCATGACGCAATCCACCCCCATCCGGCGAGTGCCCGGCCATCGGCCGCGCCTACCTCACCATCCGCGCCCACCGGCTGGAGGCGGCGGCATGGGAGCGACCCCCAACTCCCTGCGTACTGCCCTGGCCCTCGCGGCGTCCGGTGTGCCGGTGCTGCCCCTGCGGCGGGGCAAGGTCCCGTTCGGCAACTGCCCCACCTGCAAGGGCAGCGGCTGCGGGGACCGGCCGAACATGAAGGTGCCGGGTCCCTGCCGGTGCCTGGCCCCGTGCCACGGGTGGGCCGCCGCCACCACCGATCCGGCCGTGCTCACTTCCCCGCTGTGGACGGCCGTGTGGCGGCGGGCCGTCGCCGTCGCCTACCACCCCGGCGGCGCCGGGCTGACCGTGGTGGACCTGGACGACGCGGACGCCATCGCCTGGGCCCGTACCGCCCTGCCCACCACCCGAATCGTGTCGACCACGCGCGGTGAGCACTGGATTTACCGGGGCGCCATGGTCTCCCGCAACGCGGTCCGGCCGGGCGTCGACATCAAGTCGTCCATGGCCTACGCCCGCTATCTCGGACCCGGCACCGGCACCATGACTGACCTGCCGGACGCCGTGCGCGCCTTGGCGGTGAAGGAGCCGTCCAGGGTCCGGCCGGCCCCGCCTGCCGTCACCGTGCCCGCCGGGCCCGGGGGTGGGGAGTGCCCGCACCGCACGCCCGCCTTCCTGGAGCACGGCATCACCATGGCCGTGGAGCGCATCACCGCCGCTCGTAGCGCCATCCACGCCACCGTCTACCGGACGTTCCTCGCCGTGCTGTCCACGCACGGCCGGTGTGGCTGCCTTACCGACGCTCACGTGACACGGCTGTTCGCCGCCGCGCAGACCAAGGGCGAGACGGTCCGGCACTGCACCGACGCCTGGACGAATGCCCGCACCCGGTTGGGACTGTGACCGTGTCCGACGACGACAAGAACCCCGCCCGCGAGGTCATCACCGACTACGCGCAGACCCACTTCCGGTACTTCCGCACCGCCGACGGCACCGTGTACGCGCAGAAGAACGGCCACCCCGTGGCCCGCCCGATCCGCTCCCAGGGCACCACGGGAAGCCACCGGCAGGAACTCATGGTCGGTCTCTTCCGTGACGGAGTCGGCGTGTTCAACGGCACCGCCTTGAAGGAGGCATTGGACTTGATCGAAGCACTCGCGCTGACCGAGGAAGTGCAGCCCGTCCACATCCGCGTCGCCCCCGGCCACGACGGGGCGACGTGGCTGGACCTCGGGCGCAGCGACGGTCTGTCCGTCCGTATCCACCCCACCGGATGGGACATCGCCGTCCCCGACCCGCACGAGGTGTGCTGGCGGCGTACCCAGCTCACCGGAGAACTGCCGGTCCCGGTCAAGGACACCGACGGCAAGGGCATCGACGCACTGCTGAGGCTGTGCAACTTCGCCAACGCGGAGACGGAGTGCCTGGCCATCGCCTGGCTCATCGGCTGTCTCGGGCCGTCCGTCCCCGTCCCGGCCCCCTTCCTCACCGGTCCGCAGGGAGCGGGAAAGTCCACCGGCGGACGCATGCTCGTGCGGGTCATCGAGGGCATGAGCGGAGACCTGCGCCGGGCCCCGAAGGATGAGGAAAACCTGATCGCCGCCGTGGCCGCCGGCTGGGTCACCGCCCTGGACAACCTCTCCCACATGACCCCGGACCTGTCGGACGCCATGTGCTGCATCGTCACCGGGGCGGAGAACGTCAAACGGGCCCTGTTCACCGACGGGGACGTGTTCCGGGCCCGCTACCGCCGCCCCCTGCTCCTGACTGGGATCGACGTGGGCGTGATCCGGCCCGACCTCGCCGAACGCCTCCTTCCCCTGCGCCTGGAACGCCCGCGCGTCAGGCGTACGGAAGCGGAGCTGTGGGCGGAGTACGAGGAGGTTCTGCCGGTCGTCCTCGGCTCGCTCCTGGACCTCACGGTGCAGGTGCGGGCAGCTCAGGCGGCAATCCCGACCGACCTGCGCATGGCGGACTTCGCCCACCTGTGCGCGCAGCTCGACGCGGCCACCGGCCTGGGAGCGCTGAACGCCTACCGGGCCAGCCTGGACGACCTCAACGACGACGTGATCGAAGGGGACCTGCTGGCACAGACCGTGCTCAAGCACGCCGCCAGTATCGAACCGGGGACCGAGCAGCGGATGACGTCGGCCGAGTGGCTCCACTGCCTCACGGGCCTCTACACGGGCGAGGACTTCCGTCCCCTGCCCAAAGGGTGGCCGACCACCGGCAAGGTGCTCTCAGACCGCCTCAAGCGCCTTCAACCCACCCTCGCCGCCCGGGGCGTCCTCATCGACTGGGGACGCACCAACGCATCCCGCTACATCGAGATCGCACGGCCGGCCGCCGCGGCACCCCCGCCCGAGCAGGAAGCGGCCTTCTGACCGCACGGCACCACCGCTCGGACAAGCAAGAAGAGCACCCGGCGCCGCGTGCTCCTCTTGCTGTTCGGCGGCAGCGCCGCCCTGCGATGGTCGCGCCGCGAAGCGGCTCCTTCTTCACGTCCTGAGCCGCGCACCACAACAGACACCACCCCCTCTTTGTCCGAAGTAGAAAAACCCTGCGTCACCTGCGTCACCCGCACCCCGAAAACGGCCGGTGACCTGCCGGAAGACAGGTGACGCAGACCGCTGATCCCTGCGTCACCCCGCGTCACCTGCGTCACCCGATGACGAACGCCTGCGTCACCGGTGACGCACCCCCACTGTCCTGCGTCACCGCAAACCCGCAGGTCAAAGAGGTGAATGACGCAGATGACGCGGGTGACGCAGAAATCCGCACCTCGGACGGATGCGGCCCCGCCCCCGCTTGGAGTCCCCTATGGCAGAGCAGGCAGACCTCGACCCCCGCGCCACCCTCCGAGGCGGCCTCCCAGACCGCTATCTCACCCCTGACGACATCGCAAAGATGTTCGAAGTGCCCCTGGAGACCGTCTACCAGTGGCGCAGGAAGCGCACCGGGCCACGCGGCTTCCGCATCGGCAAGCACCTCCGCTACGACCCCGCCGACGTACGCGCCTACGTCGACCAACGCAAGCACGATGAAACCGTTGCCGCCTAGCCACATCACCACCGACAGCAGGGAGAGCCGCAACCTCAGCGGCTCTCCCTGCTGCGTGTTCAGAGAGGACCACTACCGCGTGGCAGGACACATCCAGGATCGCTGGTTCAAGACCGTCGCCAGCCCTGACGGCAAGCCCGTCAAGGTCAAGACCGACCGACACGGCACCGGGCTCCGCTATCGCGCCCGATACGTCGGCCCGGATGGCACCGAGAAGAGCAAGTCGTTCCGGGACAAAGAACTACGGCTCGCCAAGCAATGGCTTGCTCAGGTCGAAGCAGACATGTCGCGTGGTCAGTACGTCGACCCGCGCGCCGCTCGGACGACGTTCAGGCAGTACGCCGAGCAGTGGGTGAGGACGCACACAGGCGAGATTAACAGCCGTGAGGCTGCGGAACGTCGCCTCAGGCTGCACGCGTATCCCCACATTGGCTCGCGCCCGCTCGGTTCGTTCAAGCCGGAGCACATCCGGGCATGGATCGCCGCCCTGGAAGCCACGGTGCCGGCGGAGTCACACCGCCGCATCATCGTCGGCACCGTGTCAGCCGCGCTGAGCGCGGCAGTCGACGACGGGTTGCTCAGTAAGAACCCGTGCCGCGCCCGCACGGTGCAGCTCCCGAAACCCGGCAGGCCGCGCATCGTCCCCTGGACGGCAGAGCAGGTCTTCGGCGTCCGCGCTTCCCTGCCCCGGCGCTATCAGGCGGCCGTGGACGCCGGCGCGGGTTGCGGGCTGCGACAAGGCGAAATCTTCGGCCTGGCCGTCGACGAACTTGACTATGAGGGTGGGTGGCTGACCGTCGGCCACCAGCTCAAGCGCATCCGCGGCACATACGTCTTCGCTCTCCCAAAGAGTGGCAAGGTCCGAGATGTGCCGCTTCCCATGGCCGTTACGACCGCGCTTCGGACTCATGCGGAGGAGTTCGAGCCGATCGAGGTGACGCTCCCGTGGCGCACGCCCGATGGCCCGCCCGTGACAAAGCGGCTTCTCTTCAGTGGGCCGGAAGGCCATCACGTCCGCGTGAGCAACTTCAACGACCACCATTGGAAGCCCGCTCTGGCGGCCGTCGGCATCATCCCGGCGCGGGAGGCAGGCGAGCGCTACGCGTCGGCTCCCGAGCACGGTATGCACGCACTCAGGCACTTCTACGCGTCCGTGCTGCTGGACGCGGGCGAAAATATCCGGGCACTGAGTCAGTACCTCGGTCACAGCGACCCAGGCTTCACGCTCCGGACTTACACGCACCTCATGCCGAGCAGTGAAGGGCGTACCCGGAAGGCCGTCGACAGCCTCTATCTGGCGTCGAGTCCTCAAGATCACGGCCCGGAGACGGCCCGCGCCGCCTGATCGGGCCCCGATTAGAGACGAACGCCCTGGTCAGAGCCCTACGGGACCGGATCACGCGAACTTCATCTACTTCTGGCCCGTCTACACCGGCACCGCCCTCCCGATGGACGAATGGCGGTCACGGATGTGGCTGGACACCTGGGTGTAGGCCCGCCCGTCCCGGCATGGTCCCCATGCGGGGCGGGCGCCCGTGAGCCGGTACGCCCCGGTCTGCCCCAGGTCCCGTTCAGCCGGCTGGTCTCCGTTCGGCCAACAAACGGAAACATCCGTACCGCCGGTCACCCCCTTGTGCGTACAGTGCTCGGGCGACGGGCTTTCTGAACACGTTCAGAAAACGTGGGGGCCCGGGGGGAGGGACAGCCTGATGGGCAAGGGGGTCAAGGCGGCCGTCGTGGGCGGCGTGTTCGCCGTGATGCTGGGCGGGGCCGGGTACGGCGCCTACAACCTGGTGTCGGCGGTCGGCGGCACGGGCGGGAGCGGTCCGGCGCCGGTGCGGACCGGTCCGCCGGACGCGGAGGAGGTCGAGGCCGCCTCGGCGAAGTTCTTCGCGGCCTGGGAGAAGGGCGAGGCGGCGACCGCGGCGTCGCACACGAACGACGCCGCGGCGGCCGGGCAGCTGCTGACGGCGTACGGCGCGGACGCCCACATCACCGACGTGGACATCACCCCGGGCGCGGCCGGCGGCCGGAGCGTGCCGTTCACCGTGCGGGCGCGGGTGTCGTACGAGGGGAAGTCCGCGCCGCTGACGTACAAGAGCTCCCTCACCGTGGTGCGGGGGGTCACCACCGGGCGGGCCCTGGTCGACTGGAAGCCGTCGGTCGTCCATCCGGAGCTGAAGGAGGGCGACACCCTGGTGACCGCCGAGTCGGCGAGCCCGCCGATCGAGGCCGTGGGCCGGGACGGCGGTGTGCTGACGAAGGAGGAGTACCCCTCGCTCGGGCCGGTCCTGGACACGCTGCGCGCCAAGTACGGCGACAAGGCGGGCGGCACGCCCGGCGTCGAGCTGGTGATCCGGCACACGGCCCGGGAGGCCGCCGACACGCCCCTGCTCACCCTGGCCGAGGGGGAGCCCGGCAGGCTGCGCACCACGCTCAGCGCGCGCGTGCAGGCGGCGGCCGAGCGGGCGGTGAAGCGGTACGCCGAGTCGTCGGTGGTGGCGGTCAAGCCGAGCACCGGCGAGGTGCTGGCCGTGGCCAACCACCGCTCGGACGGCTTCAACGCGGCCTTCCAGGGCCAGGTCGCGCCCGGCTCCACCATGAAGATCATCACGGCGGCGATGCTCATCGACAACGGGGTGGCCTCGATGAACGGCCCGGCGCCCTGCCCGGACACCGCCACCTGGCAGAGCCAGACCTTCCACAACCTGCCCGGCATGGACCCCGACGAGAGCGCCACCCTCGCGGGCAGCTTCCTGCGCTCGTGCAACACCGCCTTCATCAAGCTCGTCGACGAGGAGCCGCTGACCGACGCCTCCCTGACGGCGGAGGCCGAGCAGCGGTTCGGGCTCGGGCGCGACGACTGGCAGACCGGGATCGCCTCCTTCGACGGCCGGGTGCCGGCCTCCGGCGGCCCGGACCGCGCCGCCAACGCCATCGGCCAGGGGCAGGTGCAGATGAACCCGCTGAACATGGCCTCGGTGACCGCGACCGCCATCACGGGCGCCTTCCGCCAGCCCCATCTGGTCTCCCCCGACCTCGACGGACGGCGGCTCGCCACCGCCCAGGGCCTGCCGGCGGGCACCGCCGCCCAGCTCAAGCAGATGATGCGGCTGACCGCCACGCAGGGCACCGCCCGGGAGGCGATGGCCGGACTGGGCGGGGACGTCGGCGCGAAGACCGGCTCGGCCGAGGTGGACCGGCAGGCCACGTCCGACAGCTGGTTCACCGGCTTCCGCGACGACCTCGCGGCGGCGGCCATGACCGAGGAGGGCGGGCACGGCGGTGACGCGGCCGGCCCGATCGTGGCGGACGTGCTGCGGGCAGGCGGCTGAACCCGCCTCGCCGCACGGGACCGAAGGGTGGAGCCGTCGTTGGAACCGTGAGGGCCGCCGTGAGCGTGAGGGTCGTCGGAAGCGCGGGGACACCGCCGCGTCCGGCGCACCGAGGGCCGAGCACCCCCTGGGACCGACGGAGGAACGGAAGAAGAGCAGTGGGCAACAGGAAGCGCGTCGCCGAGCGACGGAAGACGAGACCCGCCGTGCTCGGCGGGGTGATCGCCGCGGTCGTCGCCGGCGCCGGCGGGGTCGCCGCCTACGCGCTGTACGGCGGGGCGGCCGCCGAGGACGGCACCCGGCCGGCGTCGGCGGCCGCCGAGAAGCAGGTCAAGACCGGCCCGCTGACGGCCGCGGAGGTGACCCGGGCCGCCCGCGCCTTCCTCACCGCCTGGCAGCAGGGCCGCGTCGCCGAGGCCGCCGCCGCGACCGACGACCCCCGGGCCGCCGCGGCGCTGCTGGGCGGCTACACCGAGGAAGCCCGGATCGGGGACCTCACCCTCACCCCGGGCACCCCGGCCGGGGCGAAGGTCCCGTTCTCCGTCGAGGCGACGGTGGCGTACGACGAGACCGAGAAGCCGTTCGCGTACGACAGCGCGCTGACGGTGGTCCGGCGCGCCGGTGACGGCGAGCCGCGCGTCGACTGGCACGCCTCCGTGGTGCACCCCGCCCTCGCCGACGGCGACAGGCTGGTCACCGGGGAGGCCGGGACGCCGCCGGTCAGGGCGCTGGACCGGGACGGCGGGGAGATCACGGCCGCGAAGTACCCCTCGCTCGGCACGGTCCTGGACGGGCTGCGCGAGAAGTACGGCAGGACCGCGGGCGGCACGGCGGGCGTGGAGCTGCGGGTGGTGCGCGGCAAGGAGTCGAAGGCGCGGAAGGTCTCCGACAAGACCCTGCTGGAGCTCAGCGAGGGCACGCCCGGCACGGTGCGGACCACGCTGGACCCGGCCCTCCAGGCGTCCGCCGAGGCGCAGGTCGCGAAGAAGGCGCGGGCCTCGGTCGTCGTGCTGCGCGCCTCCACCGGCGAGATCCTCGCGGTCGCCAACAGCGGCCACGGCTTCAACACCGCCTTCCAGGGGTCGCTGGCGCCCGGCTCGACGATGAAGGTCGTCACCGCGTCGCTGCTGATCGAGAAGGGACTGGCGTCGGTGGACGCCGAACACCCCTGCCCGAAGTACTTCTCCTACGGCGGCTGGAAGTTCCAGAACGACGACAAGTTCGAGATCAAGAACGGCACGTTCCGGGCGAGCTTCGCGCGCTCCTGCAACACCGCCTTCATCAGCCAGGCCCCGAAGCTGAAGAACGACGACCTGACCAAGCAGGCCCAGCAGGTCTTCGGCCTGTCGATGAACAACTGGTCGGTCGGGGTGCCCACCTTCGACGGCGCGGTGCCGGTGCAGAGCGCCGCCCCGATGGCCGCCTCCCTCATCGGGCAGGGCGGGGTGCGGATGAACCCGCTGAACATGGCGTCGGTCTCGGCGACCGTGAAGACGGGCGCCTTCCACCAGCCGTATCTGGTCTCCCCCTCGGTCGACGGGCGAAAGCTCGCCACCGCCGCGCGCACGATGTCCGCCTCCACGCTGGCGCAGTTGCGCGAGCTGATGTCGTACACGGCCACGTCCGGCACGGCGGCCAAGGCGATGTCCGGGCTGGCGGGCGACGCCGGCGCGAAGACCGGCTCGGCGGAGGTGGACGGCCAGCAGAAGCCGAACGGCTGGTTCACCGCCTACCGGGGCGACCTGGCGGCCGCGGGTGTCGTCCAGGCGGCCGGCCACGGCGGCGACACGGCCGGGCCGATCGTGGCGGCGCTCCTCGGGCAGGGCGGCTGAGGCGGACCGGGCCGCCGGGGCCGCCGGACCGCCGAGGGCGGCCGGGCCGCCGGAGCCCGGGTTCCGGGTGCGCTCAGCGCGCCACCGGCTCCGTCGCCGGGGCCGGGGCCTCGGTGTAGGTGCGGCGCAGGAACCGCAGCAGCGCCTTGGTGTCGAACTGGACCACCGAGCAGCCGTGCGCGGAGTGCAGTTCCACCACGGTCTGCACCCGGCCGCACGGCCAGACCCGCACCTCGCCGGTTCCGGCCGGTGCCCGCAGGCCCTGTTCCAGCAGCGCCCGCGGGAAGGCCCACCGGCGGGCGCCGCGGCCGGGCAGGGCGACGCACACCGACCGCGGATCGTCCCCGGGGTCGTACCGGAGCACGACCGGCACGGCCCCGCCGTCCTCCTCGTCCGGCAGGTCGGTGTCGGTGAGGACGTGGGCTCGCGCGTACTGCTCGACCACGGACATCGGACGGCCCCTTACGCTCAGTCACCGGGGCGGGCCCACGGACGGACCCCGCCGCTCTCCCAGTCCTATGTCCCATATTGACCGATATAAGCCTTCCGGGCCCCGATATATCGCAGGTGAGATGCGGCGCCCCCGCGCTCGCCCCCGCGCTCTTGCAAGCCGTTTGCAACAGCGGCCTATCATCGAACGGTGCACGTACCTGACGGATTCATCAACGCCCCGACCTCCGCCGTGACCGGGGTCGTCGCCGCCGGCGCCATCGCCGTCAGCCTGCGCGGCGCGCGCCACGAGCTCGGCGGGGAGCGCACGGCCCCGCTGGCGGGGCTGGTGGCGGCCTTCATCTTCGCGGTGCAGATGCTGAACTTCCCCGTGGCGGCGGGGACCAGCGGCCATCTGCTGGGCGGTGCCCTGGCCGCGATACTCGTGGGCCCCTTCACCGGGGTCCTGTGCGTCTCCGTCGTCCTGCTCATGCAGGGTCTCCTCTTCGCCGACGGCGGCCTGACCGCCCTCGGCGTGAACATCACCGACATGGCGATCGTGACGACCGTCGTCGCCTACGCCGTCTTCCGGGGCCTGGTGACGGTCCTGCCCCGCTCCCGCCGGTCGGTGACCGCGGCCTCCTTCGTGGCCGCCCTCCTGTCCGTCCCGGCCGCCGCCCTCGCCTTCACGGCGCTGTACGGGATCGGCGGCACCACCGACGTCCCGATCGGCAAGGTCGCCACCGCGATGGTCGGCGTGCACCTCCTCATCGGCATCGGCGAGGCCGTGATCACCGCGCTCACCGTGGGCGCCGTCCTCGCCGTCCGCCCCGACCTGGTGTACGGCGCCCGCGGCCTGACGCGGAAGCTGAAGCTGCGGGTGAACGGCGAGCTGGTCGACGCGCCGGCCGTGCAGCCGGTCACCGTCCCGGCCACCACCCGCTCCCCGCGCAAGCTGTGGATCACCGGCCTGGTCACCTCGCTGGTGCTGGCCGGGATCGTCAGCTTCTACGCCTCCGCCAGCCCCGACGGACTGGAGAAGGTCGCCGCCGACCAGGGCATCGACAAGAAGGCCGAGGAGCACGCGGCCGCCGGCTCCCCGCTCGCCGACTACGGCGTCGAGGACGTCGGCGACGCCCGCCTGTCCGGCGGCCTGGCCGGCGTGATCGGCGTCGGCGCGACCGTCGTCGCGGGCAGCACGGTCTTCTGGGTGGTGCGCCGGCGGCGCACCCGCGACGTGTCCCCGGCGTCGACGAGCACGGGCCTCTGAGATGGGCGCCGGCCACGCGCACCGGCTGTACCGGCAGGGGAACTCCCCCGTGCACCGGCTGCCGCCGCACACCAAACTCGCCGCCGTCTTCGCCTTCGTGGCCGTCGTGGTGTCGACGCCGCGGGAGGCGATGTGGGCCTTCGGCCTGTACGCCGTGCTGCTCGCGGCGGTGGCCCGCGCGGCCCGCGTCCCGGCCGGCTTCCTGCTCAAGCGGCTGCTGATCGAGGTGCCGTTCGTCGCCTTCGCGGTGCTGATGCCGTTCGTCGCCCAGGGCGAGCGGGTCGAAGTCCTCGGGCTGTCGCTGAGCGTGCACGGCCTGTGGGGCGCCTGGAACGTGCTGGCCAAGGGCACGCTCGGGGTCGCCGCCTCCGTCCTGCTGGCCGCCACCACCGAACTGCGCGCCCTGCTGCTCGGCCTCCAGCGCCTGAAGCTGCCGCCGCTGCTGGTCCAGATCGCCTCCTTCATGATCCGGTACGGCGATGTGATCACGGACGAGATGCGGCGCATGCGGATCGCCCGCCAGTCGCGCGGCTTCGAGGCGAGGGGCGTGCGGCACTGGGGGGTGCTGGCGAAGTCGGCGGGCGCGCTGTTCATCCGCTCCTACGAGCGGGGCGAGCGGGTGCACCTGGCGATGGTGAGCCGCGGATACACCGGTTCCCTGCCGGTCATCGACGAGGTGACCGCCTCCCGGGCCCAGTGGTCCTGCGCACTGGCCCTCCCGTCGGCCGCGCTGGCGGTCTGTCTGCTGGGATGGACCCTGTGACCACTGCCACCGCTTCCCTGGAGGTCTCGGGCCTCGCCTTCGCCTACCCCGACGGGCACCAGGCCCTCTTCGGCGTCGACTTCTCCATCGCCCGGGGCGAGCGGGTCGCGCTGCTCGGCCCCAACGGCGCCGGCAAGACGACCCTGGTGCTGCACCTCAACGGCATCCTGAGCGGCGGCACCGGCACGGTGACGGTCGCCGGGCTGCCGGTGGCGGACCGGCACCTGGCGGAGATCCGGCGCCGGGTCGGCATCGTCTTCCAGGACCCCGACGACCAGCTCTTCATGCCGACCGTGCGGGAGGACGTGGCGTTCGGCCCGGCGGCGGCCGGGCTGCGGGGCGCGGAGCTGGAGGAGCGCGTGGACCGGGCGCTGGACCTGGTCGGCATGCGCGCCTTCAAGGACCGGCCGCCGCACCACCTCTCCTTCGGGCAGCGCCGCCGGGTGGCGGTGGCCACCGTCCTGGCGACGGAGCCGGAGATCCTCGTCCTGGACGAGCCGTCCTCCAACCTGGACCCGGCCTCCCGGCGCGAGCTGGCCGACATCCTGCGCGCGCTGGACGTGACCGTCCTCATGGTCACCCACGACCTGCCCTACGCCCTGGAGCTGTGCCCGCGTTCCCTGATCCTCAGCGAGGGCGTGATCGCGGCCGACGGCCCGACCGCCGACCTGCTCTCCGACGAGGCGCTGATGCGCGCCCACCGGCTGGAGCTGCCCTTCGGCTTCGACCCGAGGTCGGTCACGGGCGCCCGCCCGGCCGCCCCGGGCCGTCCCTGACCCGCGGCAACATCGGCATAACGATCGCGCGCGGCCGGCGGGGCGCAGGAATCGCAGGCCGCGCCCGGCTGTTGCACCCGCTGACGCAGGCGAGTCGGAGGAGTGTGCGGACGTGGACGTGGTCGTGAACGGCACGGTGGCCGAGGGGTTCGAGCCGGTCGGGGACGCGTTCGCGAAGAACTTCGCCGCGCTCGGGGAGCGGGGCGCCGCGGTCGCCGTCTACCGGGACGGGCGCAAGGTCGTCGACCTGTGGGGCGGGACGAGGGACGTCGACGGCGACGCGCCCTGGGAGCGGGGCACCGCCCAGGTGATGCGCTCGGCGACCAAGGGCGTCGCCGCCGCCGTACCGCTGCTGCTGCACCAGCGCGGGGAGCTGGACCTGGACGCGCCGGTGGGGCACCACTGGCCGGAGTTCAAGGCGCACGGCAAGGAGAAGGTCCTGGTCCGGCACGTGCTCGGCCACCGGGCCGGGCTGCCGGTGCTCGACCGTCCGCTCACGCCCGGGGAGGCGCTGGACCCGGCGCGCGGCCCGGAGGCGGTGGCCGCGCAGGCACCGGTGTGGGAGCCGGGCACGGACCACGGCTACCACGCGCTGACGTACGGCTGGATGGTCGACGAGCTGGTGCGGCGGGTGACGGGGCGCGGCACGGGTGAGTGGATCGCCTCGGAGATCGCCGCCCCGCTGGGACTGGACCTGTGGCTGGGGCTGCCCCGCGAGGAGGCCCACCGCGCGGGCCGGGTCGGTCCCGTCGAGGGGCCCGAGCCGGCCGGGGGCCTGCGGCTGCGGCCCAAGCGCGCGGTCACCGACGCCTACGAGGACCCGGACTCGCTCACCCGCCGCGCCTTCGCCGCGATCACCCCGTTCCCCGACCAGAACGACCCGGCCTACCGGGCGGCCGCCCTGCCCGCGACCAACGGCATCGCCACCGCCGACGGGCTGGCCCGCTTCTACGCGGCGCTGGCCGGCGAGGTGGAGAGGGGCGGCGGTGCCGGCCGAATGCGGCTGTTCGACCCGGAGACGGTGGCCCTCGCCCGCGCCGAGGAGTCCTCCGGAGCCGACCGCGTCCTGGTGGTGAACACCCGCTTCGGCCTCGGGTACATGCTGCACGGCAGCGCCTCGCCGCTCCTGTCCCCGGGCTCCTTCGGCCATCCCGGCCGCGGGGGCTCCCTCGGCTTCGCCGACCCGGAGTCGGGGATCGCCTTCGGCTACGTGACCAACGGCTTCCGCAAGACGGTGACGGCCGATCCGCGGGCGCAGGCGCTGGTGCGGGCGGTGCGGGAGGCGCTGGCCCAGGGCGCCTGACCCCGGGCACAGGACCCCCGGGGCCCGCGCCCGCGCCCGCCTCTCGTGCGCTCGCCCGCGCTCGCCCGGCCGGGGGCTCACCTGCGCTCGTCCGAGCGGGCGTGGTCGCCGGCAGCCGTGCCGGTACGGGCGCCGGCCGGACGCGGGTTCGGGCAGCCGGCCGGGCCCGCGGGCGGCGTCAGACGTGGATCGGGTGGGAGACCCGCCCCGACGCCTGGTCGATCTCTCCGTGCGCCTTGTCCAGCAGCCGCATCGCGAGCTCGTTCAGCGCCCGGGCACCGGCGATCTCCTCGCCGACCCGTGGCTGATTAGCGTCGGAGTCGTGGCGGCTGGCGCGCCCGTGGGCCCGTACCTCGGTGCCGTCGGGCAGGCGCACCAGGGCGGCTGCTCGGGTGTGCTGGTCGTCCTCCCGGAACTCCAGCTCGACGTGCCATCCCACAGCGGTGTGCATCATGACGTTCACCTCCGGAAACACCTGTTTCCAGAGTGCTCCTCGCGGCGCTTGGGCGCACCCACGCGGCGGTCCCCTCCGGCGCCCGGCCCGGTGGCCGGGGCGCGGAGCTCAGGCGGCCCGTTCGCGCACGTCCACCAGATCGGCACCGGCGTGGGCGACGAGCTCTCCGGGCCGCATCGGGAAGACGGAGTACGGCGTCCCGGCGGCGGCCCAGACGAGGTCGTGGGCGAGGAGGGAGCGGTCGGCGAGGACACGGGTGCGCGTGCGGTGCCCGAAGGGCGGCACCCCGCCGATGGCGTATCCGGTGGTCTCCCGCACGGCCCTGGCGTCGGCCCGCGTGACCTTCCGGGCGCCGAGCGCCTCGCGCACCCGCTCCACGTCGACGCGGGAGGCCCCGTCCATCAGCACCAGCACCGGCTCCCCCGCCCCGGGCTGCTCGCCGGGCCCGTCCCCGGGCGTTCCCCAGGCCGTGAAGACGAGCGACTTGCAGATCTGGCTGAGCTCGCACCCGATCGCGGCGGCGGCCTCGGCGGCGGTGCGGGTGGCCTCCGGGAAGGTGCGGACCCGGGCGTTCACGTCGTCCAGGCCCAGGTCGCGCAGGGCCTCGGCGAAGCGGGGGTGTGCTGCGGAGTCGGTGGTCGTCATGGGTCGCACGCTAGTGGGCCCGCAGGGGGCACGCGACCGGGTTACCGCGCGGGCGGCAGCGGTGGGGCGCGGGGGAGACGAAAGAGGCCGGTGAGGGCTCTCCGTCCCCACGGAGCCCTCACCGGCCGGCCCTTCGCGGCGCCGTCGCGTCAGACGCGCACGGCCTCCTTGTCCGCGTCGCGCTCGGCCTGCCTGCGCAGTCCCTCACCCTCGACGTCGACGTTGGGCAGGGCCCGGTCCAGCCACTTCGGCAGCCACCACGCCCTGCGGCCGAGCAGGGCCAGGACGGCCGGGACGAGGGCCATGCGGACGATGAACGCGTCGAAGAAGACCGCGATCGCCAGGCCGAAGCCGATCATCTTGACCATCGACTCGGAGGAGCCGATGAAGCCCGCGAAGACGGCGATCATGATCACGGCCGCGGCGGTGACCACCCGGGCGCCGTGCCGGAAGCCGGTCACGACCGCCTCGGAGGGTGTCTCGCCGTGGACGTACGCCTCCCGCATCCGGGTCACGAGGAAGACCTCGTAGTCCATGGCGAGGCCGAAGACCACACCGACCATGAAGATCGGCATCATCGACATCACCGGGCCGGTCTCCTCCACGCCCATCAGGTCCGCCAGCCAGCCCCACTGGAAGACGGCGACGACCGCGCCGAGGGCGGCGAGGACCGACAGCAGGAAGCCGAGGGCGGCCTTCAGCGGGACGAGGATCGAGCGGAAGACGACGATCAGGAGCAGGAACGCCAGGCCGACGACGAGCACCAGGTACGGCACCAGCGCGTCGTTGAGCTTCTGGCTGACGTCGATGTTCATCGCCGTCGAGCCGGTGACCAGCACGCTCGCACCGGTGTCGGCCCTGACGCCGGCGCCCGCGTCGCGGATGGAGTGGACCAGGTCCTCGGTGGTGACGGACGACGGCTTGGACTCGGGGACGACGGTGATCGTGGCGGTGTCGCCGGCCTTGTTGGGCGCGGGCGGGGTCACCGCCGCCACGTCGTCCAGGCCCTTGATCTCGTCCACCACGTCGGTGAACGCCGCCTTCGGGGCGTCGCTCGCCTTGGCGTCGACCACGACCATCAAGGGGCCGTTGAAGCCCGGGCCGAAGCCCTCGGAGAGCAGGTCGTAGGCGCGGCGCTGGGTGGTGGAGGTGGGCTGGGAACCCTCGTCGGGCAGGCCGAGCTCCAGGGAGGCGGCGGGGACAGCCGCCGCGCCCAGGCCGACCACGCCGAGCAGGAGCACGGCCACCGGGCGGCGCACCACGAAGTCGGCCCAGCGGGTGCCCAGGTTCGGCCGGGCGGGCCGGGCGGGGGTCCGGCCGCCGCCCAGCAGCTTGCTCTTCTCACCGGCCGGCTTGACCCTGCGGCCCGCGTAGCCGAGCAGCGCGGGGATCATGGTGAGGGCGATCAGGACCGCTATGGCGACGGTGCCGGCGGCGGCGACGCCCATCTTGGTGAGCATCGGGATGTTGACCACGGCGAGGCCCACCAGGGCGATGACCACGGTCAGGCCGGCGAAGACGACGGCCGAGCCCGCGGTGCCGACGGCCCGGCCGGCCGCCTCCTCGCGCTCGCGGCCCTCGGCCAGCTCGGCGCGGTAGCGGGAGACGATGAACAGGGCGTAGTCGATGCCGACCGCCAGGCCGATCATCATCGCCAGCGTGGAGGTGGTGGAGCCCAGGTCCAGCGCGCTGGCCAGCGCCGTGATCGAGGAGACGCCGATGCCGACGCCGATCAGGGCCGTCAGCAGCGGCAGTCCGGCCGCGACCAGCGAGCCGAAGGTGACGACGAGGACGACGGCGGCGACCGCGATGCCGATGATCTCCGTCGCCCCGGTCTCCGGCACGGCGCTGAGCGCGTCGCCGCCGATCTCCACGGTCAGCCCGGCCTCCCGCGCCTGCTGCGCGGCGTCCTGGAGGGCGTCCTTGGTGGACTCCTCCAGCTCCATGCCGGAGACGTCGTACTTGACCTGCGTGTACGCGATCGTGCCGTCCTTGCTGACGGCGTTCGCGGTGTAGGGGTCGGTGACGGAGGCGACCTCGGAGCCGTCGGACAGCTCCCGGACGGTCTTCTGCACGGCCGCCTTGTTGCCGGCGTCCGTCATCGTCTCGCCGGCGGGCGCCTTGAAGACGACACGGGCCGTGGCGCCGTCGGCGCTGGCCCCGGGGAAGCGCTCTTCGAGCAGGTCGAAGGCCTTCTGCGCCTCGGTGCCCGGGATGGAGAAGGAGGTGCTGCCGGCGGGCGGGGCGCTGGCCGCGCCGACGCCTGCCAGGGTCAGCAGCGCGACCCATATCAAGGCGACGAAGTGCCGTCGCCGGAAGGCCAGTCGGCCGAGTTTGTAGAGGAACGTGGCCACGAGGGCGTACTCCCGGTCAGGTCGTGGGGTCTGGCATGGGGTCTTCTGGGCAGAGGTGATCGGCCCGACGACGTGAGCGGTGACGTCAGGTGGTAGCTGACTCCCGGGGACGGGTCAGGGGGTGGCGGCGCCGAGGGCGGGGAGAACCACGGCGTCGATGTACGACAGCAGGAACGTCTGCGTGGGCGGCAGGTCGTCGATGAGGGCACGGGTGACGAACGCGCCGACCAGCATGTGCACGACGTACTCCAGCGCGGGCGCATCCTCGCGGATCTCGCCGCGCTCGATCGCGCGGCGCAGCACCCGCTGGAACTCCGCCATCTCAGGCTCGATGAGCAGTTCCTTGAACGCCCGCCGCAGATCGGCGTTCATGTGCACCGCCATGGACAGGCCCCGCATCAGCGCGGAGTTCTGCTCCATGGCGCAGTCGTCCTCGCGGGTCGCCAGCGCGTGCAGGTCGCCCCGCAGGGAGCCGGTGTCGACGTCGGCGATGCTGCCCGGCTTGCCGTGGCGCAGCGCTCTGACGACCAGCTCGGGCTTGCCGCCCCACTGGCGGTAGAGCGTCGCCTTGCTGGACCGGGTGCGGGCGGCCACGGCGTCCATGGTCAGGGCGTCGTAGCCGACCTCCCTCAGCAGGTCGAGCACGGCCGCGTACAGCTCGGCCGCGCGCTCGGGGGTGATCCGGCTGCGGCGCAGGGTGGCGGCCTCGGCCATCTCCCTCACCTTCCCGCTGCGGGTCTTCGGACGACAACACTTTCGTACATGAGGAATGTATCCCCCGCGCCAAGCGAAACGAAACGGTTTCGTACGTGTTCTCGGTCACGACTGTGAAGACCGGATAAGCGCGGTGGGGCGCGCGAGGCGCGAGGGCGGCGCGGGGGTCCGCCGCCCGAGTTGCCCGCGCCCTGACCCCGGCAAAGCATGGGAAAGGTGAGCTATCTGCGCCTTCCGCACCTCAGCGGCGACCTCCTGTGCTTCGTGGCCGAGGACGACCTCTGGCTCGCCCCCCTGGACGGCCCGGGCCGCGCCTGGCGGCTCACCGTCGACCGGGCCAAGGCCGGCCACCCCCGCTTCTCGCCCGACGGCCGGCACATCGCGTACACCAGCTGGCGCAGCCTGGTGCCGGAGGTCCATCTGGTGCCGGTGGACGGCGGACCCGGGCGCCGGCTCAGCCACTGGGGCAGCATGGACGCCCGGGTGTGCGGCTGGGCGCCGGCCGACCGGGACACGGAGGCCGCGGTCCTCGCGGTCTCCTCCCACGGCGAGCCGTTCTCCCACCTCACCTGGGGCTACAAGATCACGCCCGGCGGGGACCCCGGCCGCAAGCTGCCCTGGGGGCCGGTCAGCGATCTCCAGGTCGCCGACGTCGACGGCGAGCGCAAGACCCTGCTCCTCACCGGCACGCCCCCGCACGAACCGGCCTCCTGGAAGCGCTACCGGGGCGGCGCCACCGGCCGGCTGTGGCTGCACGGGCAGCGGCTGCTGCCCGACCTCGGCGGCCATCTCCAGTCGCCCCTGTTCGCCGGCGGCCGGATCGCCTTCCTCTCCGACCACGAGGGCGTCGGCAACCTCTACTCCTGCGCCTACGACGGCACCGACCTGCGCCGCCACACCGACCACGACGCCTTCTACGCCCGGCACGCCGCCTCGGACGGCACGCGGGTGGTGTACCAGTGCGCGGGCGAACTGTGGATCGTGGACGACCTGTCCCCGGGCGCGACGCCGCGCAGGCTCGAGGTGCAACTGAGCGGGCCGCGCGCGGGGCGGCGCGTCTACCAGGTGCCCGCCGCCCAGCACGTGGGCGGCCTCTCCGTCGACGAGACGGGCCGCGCCAGCGCCGTCGTCGTACGGGGCAGCCTGTACTGGCTCACCCACCGCGACGGCCCGGCGCGCACCCTGGCCGACACCCCCGGGGTACGGGTGCGGCTGCCGGAGATGCTCGGGGCGAGCGGGCGGATCGCGTACGTGACCGACGCGGACGGCGAGGACGCCGTCGAGATCGCGTACCTGCCCCGGGCGACCGGGGGCCGCGCGGCGCGGCGGCTGGCCTCCGGGAAGCTGGACCGGGTGCTGGAGATGGCGTCGGACCCCGAGGGCGAGCGGCTCGCCGTGGCCTCGCACGACGGACGGCTGCTGCTGCTGCCGGTCTCCGACGAGACGGCCGCCGTCGCCGGGCGGGAGGAGGCGGAGTCCGGGACCGGGACGGACACCGGAACCGGGGAGGCCGGGGCCGGGGAGGCCCTGTCTCTTATACACCTCTGACGCTGCCG
>NZ_WYCT01000116.1 GCF_011008945.1 Streptomyces harenosi | reverse complement strand
CGCTGTGTTTTTCAAAGGAACCTCGACCATCGGTGATCCGACGGACGGGGTATCAACATATCTGGCGTTGACTTTTGGCACGCTGTTGAGTTCTCAAGGAACGGACGCTTCCTTCGTACTCACCCTCTCGGGCTTTCCTCCGGGCGCTTCCCTTCGGTGTTTCCGACTCTATCAGATCTTTTCTCGATCCGATTTCCTCGGTGCTTTCCAGGTTCCCGCTCTCGCGTTTCCCTTTCCGGCGGTTCCGACTTTATCAGATATTCGGAGCGGCTTGATCAGCCATCCGTTTTCCGATTCATCGGGGGGCTTCTATGAAAACGTCGTTTCAAGAAGCGAGTAGATACTCACCGTACCTGCGGAGCAGAGCCCCTGTCCAGGCAACTGTTTGAATCTACCTCCCCACGCGCTCCGTGTCAACGGCTCTTGTGGGGCGAAGAGGAGATTAGCAGCTCGGCGGGGGTGTCCGCACATCAGGCGGCCGTCGGCACCGCCGCGCTGCGCTCGGCCGCCTCGACGTCACCGGTCTCTCCGGAACGGGCGGCGCGTCCGCCCACCACGTAGACGTAGGCCAGGAAGGCCAGCTCCGCCATGACTCCGATGCCGACACGCGCCCAGGTGGGCAGGCCGGAAGGGGTGACGAAGCCTTCGATGGCACCGGAGACGAAGAGGACCAGGGCCAGGCCGATCGCCATGCCGAGGGCCGCGCGGCCCTCCTCGGCGAGGGCCGCGCGCCGGGTGCGCGGCCCCGGGTCGATGAGCGTCCAGCCGAGGCGCAGGCCGGTGCCGGCGGCCACGAAGACGGCGGTGAGCTCGAGCAGGCCGTGCGGCAGGACGAGCCCGAGGAAGGTGTCGAGGCGGCCGGCCGAGGACATCAGGCCGAACCCGACACCGAGGTTGAGCATGTTCTGGAAGAGGACCCAGATGACCGGGAGCCCCAGGAAGACTCCCAGGATCAGGCAGAGCGCGGCGGCCCAGGCGTTGTTCGTCCACACCTGGGCGGCGAACGACGCCGCGGGGTGGCTCGAGTAGTACGTCTCGTACTGGCCGCCGGGGCGGGTGAGCTCACGCAGTTCGCTGGGCGCCGCTATGGAGGACTGCACCTCCGGGTGGGTGCCGATCCACCATCCCAGGAGGGCCGCCACCGCGGTCGACAGCAGGGCGGTGGGGACCCACCAGTGGCGCGTCCGGTAGACGGCGGCGGGGAAGCCGTGGCCGAGGAAGCGGGTGACGTCGCGCCATGACGCACGCCGGGTGCCGGTCACGGCGCCTCGCGCGCGTGCCACCAGCTGGCTGAGCCGTCCGGTGAGCTGTGGATCCGGGGCGCTGGACTGGATCAGGGAGAGGTGGGTGGCGGTGCGCTGGTAGAGGGCGACGAGTTCGTCGGTCTCGGCTCCGTCCAGGCGGCGCCGGCGGCGGAGCAGCGCGTCGAGGCGGTCCCACTCGGCTCGGTGGGCGGAGACGAAGACGTCGAGGTCCATCGGGGTGCCTGCTCCTGGCTGTCGTCGGCGGCTCGGCGTGGATCTGCTTGTCGTACTGCGGCGCGCTGCGCCCTCAGCTTGGCAGACTGGCGGTGTCGGGGGCAGGCCAGGGGAAGGGCGGCGGACGTGAGCGAGCTGGTGACGGGCGAGGCGGTGGCGCTGGAGCTGCGCCCCGCGAGGCTGCCCAGCAGGGCCCTGGCCGTGCTGCTCGATCTGGCGGTGGCGATGGCCGTGTACGTGGCGGTGACCGTCGCGCTGGTGGCCGCGACGGCCTCGCTGGACGCGGCGGCGCAGACGGCGGTGTCGATCGCGGCGTTCGTCCTGGTCCTGGTGGGCGCGCCGGTCGCGGTCGAGACGCTCAGCCATGGGCGCTCGCTCGGGAAGATGGCCTGCGGGCTGCGGGTGGTGCGCGACGACGGCGGGCCGATCCGCTTCCGGCACGCGCTGGTGCGGGGACTGATCGGTGTGATCGAGATCCTGATGACGTTCGGGGTGGCCGCCTGCATCGCCTCGCTGGCGTCGGCGCGGGGGCGGCGGATCGGTGACGTGTTCGCGGGGACCCTGGTCGTCCGGGAGCGGGTGGCGGTGTCCCCGGCGTTCGCGCCCCCGCCCCCGCCGTGGCTGGCGGGGCGGTTCTCGGGTCTGGACCTGTCGGCCGTACCGGACGGTCTGTGGCTGGCCGTGCGGCAGTACCTGACGCGGATGCAGCAGTTGGATCCGCAGGTCGCATGGGCCATGGCGGAGCGGCTCGCGGCCGACGTCGCGGCTCGTACGGGGGCCCCGGCACCGCAGGGCGTCCCGCCCGCGGCGTATCTGGCCGCCGTGGTGCAGGAGCGGCAGGCCCGGGAGGCCCGGCGTGCGTTCGGCGGCGGTGCGGGGCCGGGCGGTGTGACGCCGGCCGGCGGGGCCGCGGTGGCCGGCGCGGCGCCGGGTTCCGCCGCGGCGGGTTCCCCGGTGCCGGGCTCGGCGGCGCCCGTACGGCCGGACGTGCGCGGTGCCGGGTACGGCACGGGGGCGGAGGCGGCCGGTGGCCCGGGCGAGGCGGCGGCAGGCGGGAGCGGGCCCGCGCTGCCTCGGGAGCGGCCGCCGGCCGAGCGACCTGCCTCCGGGTTCGTGCCGCCGGCGTAGTCGGTGGCCGGGGCGGCCGGGCCGTCGCCGGCGTGCGGCTCCTCCGGTCTGACGGCCCGGTCGGCCCGGTCGGGCCGGTCGGCCCGGTCGGGCCGGTCTTTCCTTACTCGGACCGCGGGGCGCCGGGGCGCCGGGCAGCGGGTCAGGGGAAGACCGAGGGCGATGACTCGAGGTCTTCCAGCTCGGTGCCGGGAGCGGCGAGGACCACGTCGCCGGCCAGGTGCACGACGTGCTGTTCGCCGGTGTCCAGGGCGGTGACCTGGTACGCGTCCACGGTGAGGGGGCCGTTGTCAGTGGTGTGTGTTTCGCTGTCCACCAAGGCCCAGGACTGGTCCACGGTGCGCGGGGCGAGGACCGGGTCGGTGAAGGCGACCAGGCGTACGCGGGTGGCCGCCGCGGAGGGGGTGAGGCGAAGGAGACGGGCGGTGGCGACGAGGAAGGCGGGGGATGTGCCGGTGAAGGCGTGGGCGCGCACATTGCCTTCCGTGGCCTGAGTTCCCGCGGGGTCGGTGCGGACCCAGGTGACGCCGTCGAGGGCGGCGCCGCGCACCTGCCAGTGGGCGGCGTGCAGTTCGAGGCGGATGGGCCGGCCGAGGTCGTCGAGGGTGAGGTCGACGGAGCCGTGGTGGTCACCCGAGGGGGTGGTCAGCCGGGAGACGTAACGCCAGCCGGAGGGGCCGGTGGCGCACTGGAAGTGCTCTTGGGCGAGGGGGGTGTGATCGTGCGGATCGTGGAGCGAATAACGGCCGCGGGGCATGGGGGTCCTGGGTCGTGACGGACTGGGCCGGCCGCTGGTCCGCCCATGGGGCAGGCCCCCGGCACGGGGGTGCGGGGGCCTGCCTCGGAGGACCTGCCCGGGCGGGCGCGTCCACGCACGGACGCGCCGGCCGCGGGCCGCGGTGCGGTCTCAGTAGCGGTAGTGGTCCGGCTTGTACGGGCCCTCGACCTGGACGCCGATGTACTCGGCCTGCTCGGGGCGGAGCGTGGTCAGCTTCACGCCGAGCGCGTCGAGGTGGAGGCGGGCGACCTTCTCGTCCAGGTGCTTGGGCAGCACGTAGACACCGGTCGGGTACGCGTCGGGCTTGGTGAACAGCTCGATCTGGGCCAGCGTCTGGTCCGCGAACGAGTTGGACATCACGAACGACGGGTGGCCGGTGGCGTTGCCCAGGTTGAGCAGACGGCCCTCGGACAGGACGATGATCTTCTTGCCGTCGGGGAAGGTCCACGTGTGGACCTGCGGCTTGACCTCGTCCTTGACGATGCCGGGGATCCGGGCGAGACCGGCCATGTCGATCTCGTTGTCGAAGTGGCCGATGTTGCCGACGATCGCCTGGTGCTTCATCTTGGCCATGTCGTCGGCCATGATGATGTCGCGGTTGCCGGTCGTGGTGATGAAGATGTCGGCCGTCTCGACGACCTCGTCCAGGGTCGTCACCTGGTAGCCGTCCATCGCCGCCTGGAGCGCGCAGATCGGGTCGATCTCGGTGACGATCACCCGGGCGCCCTGTCCGCGCAGGGACTCCGCGCAGCCCTTGCCCACGTCGCCGTAGCCGCACACGACGGCGGTCTTGCCGCCGATCAGGGTGTCGGTGGCGCGGTTGATGCCGTCGATCAGGGAGTGGCGGCAGCCGTACTTGTTGTCGAACTTCGACTTGGTGACGGCGTCGTTGACGTTGATCGCCGGGAAGAGGAGGGTGCCCTCGCGCTGCATCTCGTACAGGCGGTGGACGCCGGTCGTGGTCTCCTCGGTCACGCCGCGGATCTCGGAGGAGAGCTGGGTCCACTTCTGGGGGTTCTCGCCCAGGGTGCGGGTCAGCAGCTCCAGGATGACGCGGTGCTCGTCGGACTCGGCGGTGTCGGGCGAGGGGACCTTGCCGTCCTTCTCGTACTCGACGCCCTTGTGGACGAGGAGGGTGGCGTCACCGCCGTCGTCGAGGATCATGTTCGGGCCGCCGGTGGGGCTGTCCGGCCAGGTCAGGGCCTGCTCGGTGCACCACCAGTACTCCTCGAGGGTCTCGCCCTTCCAGGCGAAGACCGGGACGCCCTGCGGGTTGTCGGGCGTGCCGTTCGGGCCCACGGCGATGGCGGCCGCGGCGTGGTCCTGGGTGGAGAAGATGTTGCAGGAGGCCCAGCGGACCCGGGCGCCGAGGGCGACCAGGGTCTCGATGAGCACGGCGGTCTGCACGGTCATGTGCAGCGAACCGGTGATGCGGGCGCCCTTGAGGGGCTGCGCCTCGGCGTACTCCTCACGGATCGCCATCAGGCCCGGCATCTCGTGCTCGGCGAGGGTGATCTCCTTGCGGCCGAACTCGGCCAGGGAAAGGTCGGCGACCTTGAAGTCCTGGCGGTTGTCGACAGTCGTCATTACGGGCTGCTCCTCGGGTTGGGTCGAGGTGGGTACGGCTGACCTGCGCGGCGGCGGACACAGGGGTGCCCGAAGAGGACACGGGCATGCCCGCGTGCGCGCAGCGCAGTCCGTCGGAGGCCCTCTCTCCCTCGGCCGGCCCGTGGTGGGTCCGCCCGACCGCCATCAGCAGCGACGTCTGGCTCCATCCCAAGCTACACCGGTCCGCCCGGCCGCCCCCAGCCCACCGCCGATCACTTCGCGCCATCACGGCCGGGACCGGATGTCCGGACAAGGCCGGTGCGGGCCCGGGAAGGGGGTCGGCCGGGGAAACGGCACAGGGCCCGCCGGACGAACCGGGCGGGCCCTGTGCGGGAGTACGCGGTGATCAATGGCCGGAGCCGTGCGGGGCGGGGCCGCCCGGGGTGGCCTCGCGGTCCGGGCCCTTGGCCGCCTCGGTCTCGCTGTAGATGTCCGGCTCCAGGTAGATGACGCGGGCGATCGGGACGGCGTCGCGGATGCGGGCCTCGGCGGCGTCGATGGCGGCGGCGATCTCGGTGGCCGTGCCGTCGTGGCTGACGGCGATCTTGGCGGCGACCAGCAGCTCCTCCGGGCCGAGGTGGAGCGTGCGCATGTGGATGATGCCGGTGACCGTGTCGCCGTCGACGACGGCGGCCTCGATCTTCCCGACCTCCTCGGCGCCGGCGGACTCGCCCAGCAGGAGCGACTTGGTCTCGGCGGCCAGGACCAGCGCGATCACGATGAGCAGGACGCCGATGCAGAGGGTGCCGATGCCGTCCCAGACGCCGTTGCCGGTGAGCAGGGCCAGGCCGACGCCGCCGAGGGCCAGGACGAGGCCGACGAGCGCGCCGAGGTCCTCCAGGAGCACGACCGGCAGCTCGGGCGCCTTGGCGTGGCGGACGAACTCCTTCCAGGACTTCCGGCCGCGCAGGACGTTGGATTCCTTGATGGCCGTACGGAAGGAGAAGGACTCGGCGATGATCGCGAAGACCAGGACGCCCACCGGCCAGTACCAGTGCTCCAGTTCGTGCGGGTGCCTGATCTTCTCGTAGCCCTCGTAGAGGGCGAACATGCCACCGACCGAGAACAGGACGATGGAGACGAGGAAGGCGTAGATGTAGCGCTCGCGGCCGTAGCCGAAGGGATGTTGCGGGGTGGCGGCGCGCTGCGCCCGCTTGCCGCCGACCAGCAGCAGGGCCTGGTTGCCGGAGTCGGCGAGCGAGTGCACGGACTCGGCGAGCATGGACGACGAGTTGCTGAAGAGGAACGCCACGAATTTCGCTACCGCGATCGAGAGGTTGGCGAGCAGTGCCGCCACGATCGCCTTGGTGCCGCCTGACGCGCTCATGTGCCGCGTTGTCCCTTCGACTTCGTCTGCCGGTGTACGCCGAGGGGGGTTCGGCCGTCTCCGGCTTTGCCCCGCCTTTGCGGTGGGCCATTGTTGCAGCCCGGCGGGGGCCGTCGTGGCGCCCGCCGGGCGTGTCCGCGTCAGAGGCGGACGGTGGCCCGGAAGACCGTACCGGTACCCGATACTTCGGCCTTCTCGCCCGCGGGGACGAAGACGGACGCGCCGGGTGTCAGTCCGTGCTCGCCCGCGCGGACGGCACCCGCCGTGCAGAGCAGGATCTGCGGGGCGGGCAGGGTGAGGTCGTGGGCGGCGGTGCCCTCGGGCAGGACGTACCGGGACAGGCGGAACTCGTCGACGGGGGTCTCGTAGACCTCCTCGCCGTCGGGGGACGCCTCCGGGCGCAGCACCCCCGGGTCACCGGGCTCGAAGCGGACGACGCGCAGCAGTTCGGGGACGTCGACGTGCTTGGGGGTCAGGCCGCAGCGCAGGACGTTGTCGGAGTTGGCCATGATCTCGACGCCGAGGCCGCCGAGGTAGGCGTGCGGGATCCCGGCGCCGAGGTACAGGGCCTCGCCGGGGTGCAGCCGGACGTGGTTGAGGAGCATCGCGGCGAGCACTCCGGGGTCGCCCGGGTAGTGATGGGCGATGCCGGCGTAGGGGGCGTAGGCGCCGCCGAGGCGGGCACAGGCGGCGGCCGCCTCGTCGACCGTACGGGCCGTCTCCTCCGGGTCGGCGGTGAGGACGGCGGTGAGCACCTCGCGCAGGGCGGCGTCCTCGGGGTGGGCGCGCAGGAGGTCGGCGTACGGCTTGAGGGAGGCGGCGCCGAGGCCGTCGAGCAGGCGGGCGGCCTCGGCCGGGGGCCGGAAGCCGCACAGGCCGTCGAACTCGGTGAGGGCGCAGATCAGTTCCGGCTTGTGGTTGGCGTCCTTGTAGTTGCGGTGCGGCGCGTCGGCCGGGACGCCGCGGCGCTCCTCGTCCGCGTAGCCCCGGCGGGCCTGGTCGAGGTCGGGGTGGACCTGGAGGGAGAGCGGGGCTCCGGCGGCGAGGATCTTGAGGAGGAAGGGCAGGCGCGGGCCGAACTTCTCGACGGTCCGGGCGCCCAGCTCGCGCCGCGGGTCGGAGTCGACGACCTCCAGCAGGGTCCCGCGCGCGGTGCGCGAGGGCGCGCCCGGGTGGGCGCCCATCCACATCTCGGCCTGCGGCTCGCCGGTCGGTTCGGTGCCGAGCAGCTCGGGGATGGCGGTCGGGGAACCCCAGGCGTAGGGGCGGACGGTGTTGTCGAGGCGGTCCATGCGGTGTCTTCGTCTCCGTACGTACGCGGTGCTGCGGGCGCCGGCCGCCGGGCGGCGGCCGGGCGGTCCCGCGTGGGCCGGGCCGTCGCGCCGCGCGGGACGGCGGTGCCGGGCGGGCGGCCGGGCGGGGCGCGCGGCCGCGCGGGGTCAGGATGCGGCCCTGGATGCGAGCGCCAGGTAAACGGCGGCGAAATCCGTCATGGCGATCAGTTCCGCGAGGGTCTCCAGTTCACCGCCCTCCTCCGGCTCCAGTTCGCTGATCGGCGTGTCGTGGTCGAGGGCCACGTCACGGGCGGCCGGGGCCGCGGTCAGGCTTCCGATCGGGCGGTCGCGCAGGAGCACCACGCGCGCGTGCAGGGCGGGCGGTTCCTCGACGCGGTCCCGGAAGAAGTCGTCGGGGTCGGCTCCGGCGGCGAGCGGGCCGGCGAGCAGGGCGCCGTGCGCGGCGAGCGCCTCGGGCAGCTCCGCCACGACCGCCGGCACGCCGGACAGCTCGGCCAGCGCGGCGGCGAAGCGGCGGCCCGCGGGACCGGCCGAGGTGCCCTCGGTCCACACGACGGGGAGCGCGTCGGCGAGTTCGGCGGCCAGCGTCTTGGCGGGGTTGGCGAAGGTCGCGATGGCCGGCCCGCAGCGTTCGGCGACCCGGTCCAGGCGGTCGGCGACCTTGTCCAGGGCGTCGGGCGGGGCGGTGAGCAGGCCGGTGCGGTCCAGGAGGGCGAGCAGCGGGGTGAGCAGGGCCCACAGGACGCCGGGCGCGGACGCGGCCAGCGGCTCCTCGACGTCGTAGGGGGCGGTCGCCATCGGGAGGAACAGGCCGTGGGCGCCGTCCACCGCCTCGGCCAGGGGGGTGCGGGCGGGGGCCACGCCGACGACCGTGCAGCCGCGCCGGTACGCCTGTTCGGCGAGGAGGGACAGGCCCGGCTCGCTGCCGTCGGGGGTGGCGATCAGCAGCAGGTCGACGGAGCCGGCCCAGCCGGGCAGTTCCCAGCGCAGGGCGCCGGCGGCGGGGGCGACTCCGGTGGGCGCCAGCCGGGTGACCGGGCTGCCGGCGCCGGCGAGCGTGCCGAGGAGGTCGGCGGTGTGGGTGGCGGCGGCTCCGGGGCCGGCGATGAGGACGGCGCGGGGGCGGCCGTCCGGCTGGAGCGTGTGGATGCCGGCCTCGGCGGCGTGCCGGGCGGCGGTGCGCACCCGGGCACCGGCCTCGGCGGCGCCGCGGAGCAGGCCGCGGCGGTCCGCCTCGGCGAGGCCCTCCGGATGGTCGAGCAGCGCTTCGTCGAGCATGGCGGCAGTTCTCCGATCGCCGGGGTTCGGTGACGCGGGCGGCGGGGGCTTCCGCGCACGGGTCGCGCGGGACCGGCCGGGGGCGCCGCGGCGTGGCCGGGCGGGGCGGCCGGCACCCGTCGGCCCGCGTGGCCTGTGGGTCGGTTCCCTGGGTTCCTGCCCGTCCCGCGCGCGGGTACGCCGCTATGCCGGGCGGCGCGCCTCGTCGACGAGCAGCACCGGGATGCCGTCGCGCACGGGGTAGGCCAGTCCGCAGTCCTGGCCGGTGCAGATCAGCTCGGCGTCCTGCTCCTTCAGGGGCGCGTGGCAGGCCGGGCAGGCGAGGATCTCCAGGAGGCCGGCTTCGAGCGGCATGGGGTTTCCCTTCGGGGCGGGGGCATGCGGATGTGCTGGTCAGCGTACCGCCGGTGGGGGCGGGCCGTCGGGTCGGAAGCGGTCGCGGCCACCCTCACGGGGCCGCGACCGCGCGGCGGGGCGGGTCAGCCCCGGATGAGGGCCAGGACCTCGTCGCGCACCTGGGCCATGGTGGCCTCGTCGCGCGCCTCCGCGTTCAGGCGCAGCAGCGGCTCGGTGTTGGAGGGGCGGACGTTGAACCACCAGTCGGCGCAGGCGACGGTCAGGCCGTCCAGTTCGTCGAGGGTGACGCCGGGGCGGCCCTGGTACGCCGCCCTGATGGCGGCGAGGCGGCCCGCCTGGTCGTCGACGGTGGAGTTGATCTCGCCGGAGCCGGCGTACCGGTCGTACTCGGCGACCAGGGCGGACAGGGGGCGGTCCTGGCCGCCGAGGGCCGCGAGGACGTGCAGGGCGGCCAGCATGCCGGTGTCCGCGTTCCAGAACGCGCGGAAGTAGTAGTGCGCGGAGTGCTCGCCGCCGAAGAGGGCGCCGGTGCGGGCCATCTCGGCCTTGATGAAGGAGTGGCCCACGCGCGTGCGCACCGGTGTGCCGCCGTGCTCCCGCACGACCTCGGGCACGGACCGGGAGGTGATCAGGTTGTGGATCACCGTGCCCCTGCCGCCGTTGCGGGCGAGCTCGCGGCGGGCGACCAGGGCGGTGATCGCCGACGGGGAGACCGGGTCGCCGTTCTCGTCGACGACGAAGCAGCGGTCGGCGTCTCCGTCGAAGGCGAGGCCGAGGTCGGCGCCCTCCTCGCGGACCCGCTTCTGGAGGTCGACGAGGTTGGCCGGGTCGAGCGGGTTGGCCTCGTGGTTGGGGAAGGTGCCGTCCAGTTCGAAGTACATCGGGACGAGGTCCACGGGCAGGCCGGCGAGGACCGACGGGACCGTGTGCCCGCCCATGCCGTTGCCCGCGTCGACGACGGCCTTCAACGGCCGGATGGAGGAGAGGTCGACGAGGGAGCGCAGGTGGGCGGCGTAGTCCGCGAGGGTGTCCCGCCGCGTGACCGTGCCGGGGGCGGCCGCCGGTTCGGGGGCGCCGGACTCGCTCCACCGCTCGACGAGGGCGCGGATGTCGGCGAGCCCGGAGTCCTGCCCGACGGGGGCGGCCCCGGCGCGGCACAGCTTGATGCCGTTGTACCGCGCGGGGTTGTGGGACGCCGTGAACATCGCGCCCGGCAGGTCCAGCGCGCCGGAGGCGTAGTAGAGCTGGTCGGTGGAGCACAGGCCGATCTCGGTGACGTCGGCGCCCCGCGCCGCCGCGCCGCGCGCGAAGGCGCCCGCGAGGCCGGGCGAGGAGGGCCGCATGTCGTGCCCGGTGACGATGGCGCTCGCTCCCGTCACCTGGACGAAGGCCGCCCCGAACAGCTCGGCCAGCGCCTCGTCCCACTGGTCCGGGACCACCCCGCGTACGTCGTACGCCTTCACGATCTGCGACAGATCAGCAGCCACGGCCAACCTTCCTGAAAGTCCTATCGGCGCACACAAACTACCCGCAAGCGCCGACGGCGGGCCGCGCGGAGGCCGCCCGGGCGGCCCGCCGGGGGAGCCTCGGCTCAGGGCAGCATCCAGCTCAGCACCGGCGAGGACTGCCCGACGACGATCAGGCACATCACCAGCAGCAGGCCCAGGCTCCAGGGCAGCACCTTGCGCAGCAGGTCGCCCTCGCGGCCCGCCAGGCCGACGGCGGCGCAGGCGATGGTGAGGTTCTGCGGCGAGACCATCTTGCCGAGCACTCCGCCGGAGCTGTTGGCGGCGGCCAGCAGTTCCGGCGACAGCCCCGACTCCCGCGCGGCGGTCACCTGCAGGGCGCCGAAGAGCGCGTTGGCGGAGGTGTCCGACCCGGAGACGGCGACCCCGAACCATCCCAGCACCGGCGACAGGAAGGCGAGCCCGGCGCCGGCCGCGGCGACGAAGTGGCCGATGGTGGCGGCCTGCCCGGAGAGGTTCATGACGTAGGCGAGGGCCAGTACGGAGGTCACGGTGAGGATCGCGAACCGCAGTTCGCGCACGGTGGCGAGCCACTCCCTGACCGCCACGCGCGCGTGCACGCCGAGCACGGCCGCCGTGCCCAGCCCGGCGATCAGCACGAGCGTGCCGCCGGTGGACGCGACCGGCCAGGAGAAGACGTTCCCGCCGACCGGCCGGCCGTCCGCGCCGGCCACGTCCAGGAAGGGCCAGTCGTACGTCCGGGTCGCCCCGGCCAGCCAGTCCTTGACCGCCGGGATCTGCGCCACGGAGAAGATCGCGACGATGAGGGCGTACGGCGCGTACGCCCGCAGCACCTCCCGGCGCGGATCGGCCTCGTCGAGCTCCTCGCTGCGTACGCCGGTCAGCACGGAGGCGCGCACGGCCTCGGCGGCGGGCACGCGCGCGTGCGGTACGGCGACCAGGGCGCCCGCGCCGGCGAGGGCGGCGCCGATGTCGGCGAGCTGGGCGGAGACGTGGTTGGCGGCGACGAACTGGGCGACGGCGAAGGCGGCCCCGCACGCCAGCGCGGGCACCCAGGTCTCGCGCAGCCCGCGCCGCCCGTCGACGAGCCCGACCAGGACGAGCGGCACGACGAGGGCGAGCAGCGGGGTCTGACGGCCCACCACGGAGGCGACGTCGTCCAGCGGCAGCCCGGTCACCTGGGCCAGCGTCACCACCGGGGTGCCCATGGCGCCGAAGGCGACCGGCGCGGTGTTGGCGACCAGGGAGACGACCGCCGCGCGCACCGGGTCGAAGCCGAGCGCGACGAGCATCACCGAGCAGATCGCCACCGGCGCGCCGAATCCGGCGAGGGCCTCCAGCAGGGCGCCGAAGCAGAAGGCGATCACCAGTGCCTGGATGCGCGGGTCGTCGGAGAGCCGCCCGAAGGAGCGGCGCAGGACGTCGAAGTGCCGGGTGCGGACCGTCATCCGGTACACCCACAGGGCGTTGACGACGATCCACAGGATGGGGAAAAGCCCGAAGGCGGCCCCCTGGGCGGCACTGGAGAGCGTCTGGTCCAGCGGCATGCCGTAGGCGAGCCGGGCGACGAGGACGGCCGCCAGCAGGCCCGTCAGGCCCGCCAGATGGGCCTTCATCCGCACCGCGCCGAGCAGGACGAGGACGGTCACGAGGGGCAGGGCCGCCACCAGGGCGGACAGCCCCAGGGAGCCGGCGACGGGTGCCAGTTCCTGGACGTACACGGGCGCCTCCCCGGATTCCGTCGTGCGGAAGCGGCTTTCCGCCGCCCCGGGAAGGAATGGTCGTGTCCGCGCCAAGTCGGCGTCAATGGCCGTGCGTCACCCGGCGCCCAGGGGGCTCAGTTGTCCGGCGACCGCAGAACGCGCAGGTGCCCGCGCCGGGCGACCTCCATCGGGTCGGCCGCACGCCCCCCGCCGCCGGCGCCGGCGGCACGCTCCTGCGGCCGGGCCGCTTCCCGGACCGCGTTGGCAAGCGCTTCCAGGTCGTCCCCGCTGGGCCGCGCCGGAGCGGAACCGTCGAGCAGCCGGACGACCTCCCAGCCGCGCGGGGCGGTCAGGCGCTCGGAGTGCTCGGCGCACAGGTCGTAGCAGTGGGGTTCGGCGTAGGTGGCGAGCGGGCCGAGAACCGCGGTCGAGTCGGCGTAGACGTACGTCAGCGTCGCGACGGCAGGACGGCCGCAAGCGGTGCGCGAACAGCGACGTACAGGGCTCACGACGTTGGACGGTACCGCACTCTTGAGCGGGCCGCGACGACTCTGGACCAGGTCACACCACCGTGTCGTGGTGTGAAACGCCACACACCCCCCTCCTGCCCCACCCCTCTGACCTGCGGGGACACCGCTTTCCAGCAGCCGGAGCCGGTGGCGGTACCGTCACGATGCGGCACAAACGGAACGATTCACCGGGGCGCCCGCGGACTCCCGAAACCCGCTGAAGGGAACCCAACCTTGGCTGGAAAGGTCATCCCGCGACATCCGGCGCGGGGCGCCGCGGAGGTGTCCGGTACGCCGTGGGACACCGGGCGCGCGGGCCCGGCGGGGACTACGCTTCACCAGTGATGGACAACCCCGTGACGCCCCGTGCCGCCGGAAACAGACCCCGCCGCCGTGATCGCCACGGCCGGGGCATGCGCGGCCCGATCGCTCCACCGCAGGTGCCCCTCGCCATGAGCCGCGCCGAGGCGTTCGCGGACCTCGTGCAGGACTCCGTGGAGCGCCTGGAACGGCGGTGGCCGCAACTCGCCGACATCGACTTCCTCGTCCTCGACGTGCCTCATCTCGACGGGCACGGTCGGGTGTGGGACGACGAGGCGGTGCCCCTGGGGGGCACGGTTCCCGCGCGTGAGGGACGACGGGCGCGGGTGGTCGTCTACCGGCGGCCGGTCGAGATCCGCAGCAAGGGCCGCGAGGAGCGGGCCGCGCTGGTGCACGAGATCGTCGTCGAGCAGGTCGCCGAACTGCTGGGACTGACCCCCGAGACGGTGGATCCGCGGTACGACGAGGACTGAGCCGGGGGCGGTGTCCCGGGGCGGTGGCCGCCCCGGCGGCCGGGGCGGCCGGTGCGGCGCCCTTCCGGCCGGGTGAGCGGCCCGGCGTCGCGTCTCGGCGCCCTTCCGACCCGGCGCCGCACGGGTGCCGCGTCTCGGCGCCCGCCCGGCCCGGCGCACGACCCGGCGCCGAACCGGTGCCGCGTCACGGCGCCACCAGGCCGGACGCGCGACCCGGCGCCGAACGGGTGCCGCCCGCGCCCACCCGTGCCGCCCCAGGCGGCACGACCGCCCGCGGATGGACGACTTCACTCCGACCGCCGCGTGCCACGCGGCGCCCAGCGGCCCCCGGCCGCCCGTGTGCGACGCGGCGTTGGGCGGGCAGACCCTGTTGCCCGCCGGCGCGTCGCGGTGCTGTGGGTGGCGGCTGAGGGGGCCGCGGTCACTTCTGGAGGATCGTCAGATTCTCTTCCGCCACCGGTACCGCCACCATGCCCCGGTCGTCCGGGAGGGTCTGGATCGTGAATCCGGGGGTGCCGTCCCCCGTCGCGGTCAGGAGCCGGGCCGCGTACACGGGGCCGCCGGACAGCGGCTCCACCGTCAGGGCGTACGTCCCCTTCAGTCCGCCGGGGACCGGCGCCTCGACGTCCTGGGTCGTGCCGCCCTGGACGGTGACCGTCTTCGACACGGCCGTGCCGCCCTCGCTGCCCGCCGACGCCGTGATCCTGACCTTGGCGCTCCGCTCGGGGGCCGAGAGGGACAGCGTCGTGCCCCCGGCCCGGTTGTCCACCGCCGTCGCCCGCTCCCCCACCGGCCCGGTGGCCGGGATGAAGGCCGTCTCCTGCTTGCTGTCCTTGCCGCGCACCACCCGTACCGCGGCCACCACCGGCACCGGCTGTCCCGTCGGCGTGAGCACCAGCGATCCGGCCTCGCCGCGCGTGACGTCCCCGAGCTCGACCGTGGTCGTCCGGCCCGCCTTCACATGCACGGTCTCGTGCCCGGCGGGCGTGATCGTCCCGGAGCGCGAAGCGAGCCGCAGCTTGAGGTCGGCGTCGGTCTCGCCCGGGGTGAACAGCACCAGCCGCACGGCCGCGGCGTCCTTCGGGATGCCCGGCAGCACGAGCGTGCCCGCGGGAGCCGTGGACGGGGCGAGCCAGTCACCGCCGAGCCTGTCGTCCAGGGCCTGGACGGCCGCGCCGACCCGTCCGCTGCGGACGTTGACGTGGACGGTCAGGTCGTTCTGCCCCGTGTCGCCGAGCGTGGACAGCAGGATGGGCTCACTGGTGTGCGGCTGCACCGTGATGCCCTCCCCCACCGTCGACTTCAGGGCCCCGTCCTTGCCGTACAGCCCGATGTCCACGACGGCGGCCGAGTCGTCGGGGTTGGCCAGGTGCACGTAGTCGGTGCGGTCGGAGGCCGTGCTGGCGCCGGGGAACCAGAAGTCCGTGTCCGCCTCCGCGCAGGTGACGCCCAGCAGCCCCCGCCCGGTCCCGGCGGCGACCTCGGTGGTCTGCTGCACCGTCCAGCCGGGCGCGAGCCTGCCCTCCGCGGTCCCGACCAGCGCGGGCACGTCGGCGCCGGAGACGGTCCCGGTCACCGGCGTGCCGGGCGCTTCCTGCCGCACCTCGGGCACGTCGGCGTGCTTGCCGCCGGGCTTGTCCGGCGCCGCCCGCAGCCGGGCCTCGCCGCCGCTGCCGGCCGCGCCCTCGGTGACGGGGGTGAACGCCGTGTAGGACGTCTCGGCGAGGTCGGACCCGCTCGGCGCCGGGCACACCAGGCTCGTGCGCTCCACGGGCAGCCGGGCGGCCGCCCCGGCGGGAGCGTCGCCGCCGGAGGCGTCCGGCGCGCCGAGCGCGGCGAACCCGGTGACCGCGGCGAGCGCCGCCACTCCGGCGATCAGGGACAGGGTGGTGCGGTTCACTGCTGACTCCCGTCGGGACGCTCGCTGCCCGTGCCATGGGGATCGGGGGACCGGTCCGGGTCGTACCCGTGGGGGTAGGCCTGGCCGTACGTCCCCGGCGAGGACGTGCCGTCGTACGCGTACGGGTCGTACTGGCCCTGCTGGTACGGATCGGCCGGATACTCGCCGGGCCGGTCCCCACCGGCCTGGTAGGGGCCGGCCGGGTAGGCGGCCGCCTGGTACGCGTCCGCCGGGTAGGCGCCCGCCTGCCCCTGGTCCGCCGGGTAGGCGCCCGCCTGCCCCTGGTCCGCCGGGTAGGCGCCCGCCTGCCCCTGGTCCGCCGGGTAGGCGCCGCCCTCCCCCTGGTCCGCCGGGTAGGGCTGCCCGTACGCCTCGGTCCCGTACCGGGAGCCCTCGGGGTACCCGTACGTGCCGTACCCGGACTGCGCCGGGTGGCCCGCCGCGGCGTCCCACTCCCCGTAGGGGGCCTGCCGCGGCACCGGCGCGGGCGGGGCACCGGGCGGCGGGACGGGGAGCCCGCCGTCGCCGGAGGCACCGCCTGCGGCGGGCGCGTCCCCGGGCCCGGCGCCCGCGGCACCGGCCGCCTCCGCCGCTTCGGCCTGCGCGCGCAGCCGCCGGGCGCGGCGGCCGTCGCCGGTGGCGGCCGGCACCGGGGCGACCGGCTCCTCGGGCAGGTCGTCGTCGACGTCGCGCCGGCGTCCGGGCAGGGCGAGCACGACGAGGACGACGGCGAGGGCGCCCTGCGCCCACAGCCACGCGGTGTGGGTGAACGGATCGTCGTAGGTGACGTCCAGCCTGCCGCCGGCGGCGGGGAGCCGGAAGCCCTGGGCCCAGCCGTCGACCGTGGTGGGGGTGAGCGGCTTGCCGTCCAGGGTCGCCGTCCAGCCCTCGGCGGCGGCGTCGGCCAGGCGCAGCACCCGGCCCTCGGGACCGGCGGGGACCGTGGTGTGGATCTCGACGGGGCCCGCCGCGACGGGCTGCGGCGCGGCGGCCCCGGCGCCGGGCCCGGTCCCGGCCTCCTGCGCCCCGGACACGATGGTGGCCCGGGCCACCGCCTGGTCCACCCGCCACAGGCCGTTGCCGTCCTGCTCGCTGAGCCGGCTCAGGCCGGGCGTGGCGTCCAGGACCCGCGCGATCTGGCGGGGCGCGCCCCGGTGGACGAGGACGTAGCGCACGGCGAAGCCGCCGAGCTGGTCGGCCTGGTCGGCGCCGGAGCCGGCGACGAGGTTGGCGACCACCTTGTCGAGCCTGCCGCTGCCGCCGTCGGCCGCGGCGAACTCCGCGTCGCCCAGGCGGACCCCGGAGCCGCGGACCAGCAGGTAGCGCACGCGGGCCGCGGAGTCGCTGTCCAGGACGAGGGTGCGGGCCTGGTCGCGGGTGCCGCTCTCCTCGGCGACGAACGCGGGCACCTGCACGGGGTCGCGCCGCTCCAGCGGTCCGTCGGCGCCGCGCACCATCCAGCCCACGGCCAGCAGCAGGGGGCCCGCGGCCGAGGCGAGGGCGATCAGCGCGGCGACGGGCTGGCGCCAGCCGAAGCTCTGCTCGGCCACGCGCGCGCGTGCCCCGTCGGCGCCGAGCGCCGCCGCGCCCAGCAGGGCGATGCCGTGGACGAGGGTCGCGGGGCCGGCCCAGGCGGAGCCGTTGGACAGCACCGCGAATACGAAGCCGACGAGGGCGACGGCCCAGGCCGTCCAGATGCCCGTCCGGCGCTCGGAGCGCAGCAGGGCGGCGAGCGCGGCCAGCACGATGCCGATGAGCAGCAGCCCGTGGGCGGTGCCGGGCCCGCCCGGGCTGGTGCCCAGCAGGTCCAGGGCGGAGGCGGCCGAGGGGCCGTAGTCGAGCCCGGCCTCCTGGAAGAAGCCGAACGGCAGCAGCGTCAGCGACCAGGGGGCGAGCACGAGCAGGGGCGTGCCGAGCTGGGCGAGGAAGCGCAGCCCGTAGGCGGTGATGTCGCCCCGGCGCAGGACGAGCAGTCCGGCGCCGAGGACGAAGGCGATGGGCCAGACGACCGGCGTGAAGGCGGTGGTCAGGGTCAGCAGCAGCGCGTACGCCCAGGTGGCCCGCCAGCTGCCGCGCGCCCCCGAGGGGTGGGCCAGTCCGCCGGCCGCGATGCCCGCGCGGGCGAGGAGCGGCAGCAGGACCGCGAGGACGGCGGTGCCGATGCGACCGCCGGCGAGCGCGCCGGTGACGGCGGGCAGGAAGGCGTAGGCGATGGCCGCCCACGCCCGCAGCAGCCGCGAGGTGACCAGCGGGCGGGAGGCGAAGTAGGCCGTCACCCCCGCCAGGGGGACGGAGCCGACGAGCAGGACGGTGACGGCGAGCCCGGTCGAGCCGAGCAGCAGCGAGGCGAGCGTCGCCAGGATCGCGAGGTAGGGCGGCGCGGCGGAGGTGCCGCCGAGGCTCACGGCGTGCCAGGAGTCGGCGTAGCGGGACCACAGCTCGCCGGCGCCGGCCGGGGCGGGCAGCAGGGCGCCGCCCGCGAGGGCGCCGCCGCCGAGGAGGCCGCGGCAGGCGACGAGGGAGAAGAGCAGCAGCACCAGGAAGAGCACCGGCCCGGGCTTGCGGGCGATGCGCTTGAGGCGGGCGAACTGCTCGACCTCCAGGAAGTCGGCGTCGTCGCCGCCGGGTCCGGACTCGATGGCGCCGCCGTGCCGTCCGGCGCCCGCGGCCGACTCGGGGTCGGAGCGGCCGACGAGGTTGCCCGCGACCTGCTCGACGGTGGCGCGGACGGTGGCGCCGGGCGGCGGGAACAGCGCCCGCAGCTCGGCCTTGTCGATCTGCGGACGTCCCCTCAGGCGCCGTGCGGCGACGATCCGCTCCGGCCGCAGCACCACGCCCAGCAGGCCGCGGATCTCGTCGACGGCCTGTCCGGGGACCTTGCCCACGAGGTGGGCGAGGGTGCGCAGCAGGGTGCCGAGGACCAGCCGCAGCAGCACCCAGGGCAGGGCGGCGGTACGGGTGTTGACGAGCAGGGTGTAGACGGCGCCGGCCTTGTCGACCGCGTGCGGGGAGGCGGTGGTGCGCCCGGCGCAGTCGACGGTGCGGCGCTCGCGGGAGGCCGCCTCGGCGTGCCGTACGACGGCCTCGGGCGCGACGAGCACCCGGAGCCCGGCGGCGTGCACCCGCCAGCACAGGTCGACGTCGTCGCGCATGAGGGGCAGCCGGCGGTCGAACCCGCCGAGCCGCTCGAAGACATCACGCCGGATCAGCATCCCGGCGGTGGACACCGACAGCACGGACCGGATGTGGTCGTGCTGGCCCTGGTCCTGTTCCCGCCGGTCCAGACCGGTCCAGCGGCGGCCGGAGTTGGCGATGGAGACGCCGACCTCCAGCAGTTGCCGGCGGTCGTACCAGCCGCGGAGTTTGGGGCCGACGACGGCGACGTCGTCACGGCCGAGTTCGTGCTCGTTCTCCACGACGCGCAGCAACTGGGCGAGCGCGTCCGGTTCGGGGGCGCAGTCGTCGTGCAGCAGCCACAGCCACTGGACCGGCTCCCCGTGGGGGAGGTCGGGCAGGTCGTAGGCGTCGTCGTGCCAGGTGCGCGTGGCGGGGTCCCAGCCGCTGGGCCGCCGCAGGTAGGGCAGGTCGTCCGGGGTGAGGACCGGAGCGGTGCGGAGCGCCTCCTCGACGGCCTGGCCGAAGCCGGTGCGCCGGGCGAGGTGGAGGACGCGGTCGTCGCCGAGGGCTTCGGTGACCAGGTGCGCGGAGGCGTCCGCGCTGCCGGTGTCGGCCGCGACGGCGTACTGGACGGGGCGCTCCTGGCCGAGCAGCGCGGCGAGCGCGTCGGGCAGCCAGCGGGCGCCGTCGTGGGAGACGAGGACCGCGGTCACCACATGACGCGGAAACTCAGGGAGGGCAGCGGTGTCTTGGCTTGCTGCCGTGTGGCTGTGCACGGACATCGAGGTACGGGCCCCGGTTCGGTGGACTGCGGTGGACGCCCGCGCCTCCTGTGGATGGCGGGGCGTCTCGGACGAGCGACCACACTATCGGCTGGCCATGACGGCGGCCCGCCACCTGTGGACAACCCCCGGACGACGGGCTGTTCGCACCGAATGGGCGGATGTGCGCGCGCAGCCGCCGGCGGCTCCGCCGCTCCCGCGGCGTCCCCGCGGACCGAGGCCCTCCGCCTCCGGCCGGCGGGGGGCCGGCGGGCGTCAGGCGGGTCGGGCGGCGGGCGTCAGGCGGCGACCGCCGGACCGGCGGCCCCCGGCAGCGGCGCCCGGACGGCGGCGGCCCGCGGCCGGCCGTACCCGGACGGCGGCGGCCCTCAGACGGCGGCCTTCTTCAGCCGGCGGCGCTCCCGCTCGGACAGTCCGCCCCAGATGCCGAAGCGCTCGTCGTTTGCCAGGGCGTATTCGAGGCACTCGGAACGGACCTCGCAGGCGAGGCAGACCTTCTTGGCCTCACGGGTCGAGCCGCCCTTCTCGGGAAAGAAGGACTCGGGGTCGGTCTGGGCGCACAGTGCGCGCTCCTGCCAGCCGAGTTCCTCGTCCGCGTCGTCGACCAGCAGTTGCTGCACCAGCTCGGTCATGTGCGCCCCTCGTCTGTCTTTCGCGTCCCCGTGATCTAGCCGTTACCGATCTCGGCTGAACGACACGAGTGAAATTACAAGTGTGCTGCTCCGGGCGAGTCAAGCTGAGATCTGCTATTGGGCCCCTTATTCACTCTGCGGAACCAAGGCCGTGCGGAAGGTGTTCAAATCGCCATAAACCTTGACACACGGACGAGCTCCCGCAGAGGGCTCAGCCCCACACAGGTCCGTACGGGGAAGGACGCCCTGCGGTTCGATCTCGTTCCGGCACGCGCTCCGAAGCGAACCGGATCACATTCCGATCACGGGACCGCAACGGGGCTTGTGCGCCCGGCTTGGACGCCATGTGTCCCGGAAGTGCCGCACACAAACCTTTCACCGAGGAGAAGAACCGGATGAGGTGAAACACATCCCACCCAGCGGTTCCGAGTTGACAGTGGAGGTGTGAACCGCTGTCCTTGGGGGCATGCTCGCGAACTTGGCGCTCACCACGACCCGCCCCGCCGGGTCCCACGGTGCTGCCCGCGCTCGCTGTAGCTGTTGCTGTCCCAGCCGTTGAGCCAAGCCCGCTCCGGCCGGCCGCCGAGTCCACGAGCCTCGGCCCACCCCTCTGTCTCTTATA
>NZ_WYCT01000115.1 GCF_011008945.1 Streptomyces harenosi | reverse complement strand
CTGCCTCCACCGCCCTGCCGCCCGCCCCTTCGAAAGGTGCTCATCCCCCCATGCCCGAGCTGGTCTTCTTCTCCGGAACGATGGACTGCGGGAAGTCGACGCTGGCTCTCCAGATCGAGCACAACCGCTCGGCGCGCGGCCTCGTCGGCATGATCTTCACGCGCAACGACCGGGCCGGCGAAGGCAAGCTCTCCTCCCGCCTCGGCCTGGTCACGGACGCGGTCGAGGCGACGGACGGCATGGACCTGTACGCCCACCTCGTCGACCACCTCTCGCACGGCGGCCGCGCGGACTACGTGATCGCCGACGAGGCCCAGTTCCTCGCTCCCGAGCAGATCGACCAGCTCGCGCGCGTCGTCGACGACCTGGGCATCGACGTCTACGCCTTCGGCATCACCACCGACTTCCGCTCCAAGCTCTTCCCCGGCTCCCAGCGCCTGGTGGAACTGGCCGACCGGGTCGAGGTGCTCCAGGTCGAGGCCCTGTGCTGGTGCGGCGCGCGCGCCACCCACAACGCCCGCACCGTCGGCGGTGTGATGGTCGTCGAGGGCGCCCAGGTCGTCGTCGGCGACGTCAACCAGTCCGCCGACGAGATCGGCTACGAGGTGCTGTGCCGCCGCCACCACCGGCGCCGCATGACGGCCGCCACGGCCCACGCGGCGGCACTGTCACCGGACGTGTTGCCGGTGTCACCGGCCTGAGGGACGCGCGGGCTCAGCGCGCACTCTGGAGCAGCGAGAACCGCGCCCCCTCCGGATCCGCCACCATGGCGGTACGGCCGCGCACCCCGTCCCGCGCCGGTCTCAGGACGTGCCCGCCCAGGTCGGCCACCCGCTCCAGCGCCTCCGCCAGGTCGGCCACCTCGAAGTACGTCACCCAGTGCGGCCCACGGTCCCGGGGCAGCGCGCCGCCCACGCCGTGGATGCCGGCGACCGGCCGCCCCTCGCTGTGCAGGGTCACGTAGTCGAAGTCGGCGGAGACCTCCGCCTCCTGCCGGTAGCCGAAAACCGATTCGTAGAACTTGGCGACGCTCGCCGACTCGAAGGTCATCAGCTCGTTCCAGGCGGGCGTGCCCGGCACCCCCGTGACGGCGGTGCCCAGGTGGGCCGCGGCCTGCCAGACGCCGAAGACGGCGCCCGAGGGGTCGGAGCCGAGCGCCAGCCGCCCGGCCTCGGCCGCGTCCAGCGGACCGACCCCGATGGTGCCCCCGCGGTGGCGTACCGTCTCCGCCGTCCGGTCCACGTCGTCGGAGGCGAGGTAGGGCGTCCACGCGACGGGCAGGTTCCGGTCCGGGGGGAGCCGGCCGATGCCCGCGACCTCCCGCCCGTCGAGCAGCGCCCGCACATAGGGGCCGAGCTGCTGGGGCCCCGGCCGGAACTCCCAGCCGAACAGCGCCGCGTAGAACTCCTGGGCCGCGGCCGGCCCGCGCGCCATCAGGCTCACCCAGCAGGGCGTGCCGGGCGTGCGCCGGGAGTGGCTCCCGCCGTCCGGGCCGGCCGGTCCCCGTGCCTCGGTCATCGTCACTCTTCTCTCGGCCAGTCGCGGTGGCCGGGTCGGTTCCGCTTCGACGCACCCCGTGCCGATGCTCCCACCCGCGCGGCCGCCGCGCGCTGTGGCCGTACCCCGCCCGGCCGCCCCCGGCCCGGTCCGGGCGCACCGGCGCCGTCCGGTCCGCGCGGACCGTGTCCACCGATCACCGGCCGGCGTGTGCCCGGTCCCGTGCCTGCGGTGATCGGCCCCGTCCGGCGGCCGGAGCGTCCCGGCCGGGGCGCGTCGGCCATCCGGTGCGCCAGGATGGGGCCATGAACGCCATCATCTCCGCAACCGAACTCGCCGGCGACCTGGCGGGAACCCGGCCGCCGGTCCTGCTGGACGTCCGCTGGCAGCTCAGCCTCGCCAAGGCGGCCGGCGCGCCGGACTTCGACGGCCGCGCCGCATACGCGGCCGGGCACATCCCCGGCGCGGTCTTCGTCGACCTGGACCGGGAGCTCGCCGCCGCGCCCGGCCGCGGCGGCCGGCACCCGCTGCCCGATCTCGCGGAGTTCGGTGCCGCCATGCGCCGGGCGGGTGTCTCCTCCGCCCGGCCGGTCGTCGTGTACGACGGCGGGCAGGGCTGGGCGGCCGCCCGCGCCTGGTGGCTGCTGCGCTGGACGGGCCACCCGGACGTGCGGGTCCTCGACGGCGGGCTGCCGTCCTGGCAGGGGCCGCTGGCGACGGAGGCGCCCGATCCGGCGCCGGGCGACTTCGAGCCGGCCGCGGGGGCGAGCGGGCTCCTCGACGCGGACGCGGCGGCGGCGCTGGCGCGGTCCGGGGTGCTCTTCGATGCGCGGGCGGGGGAGCGGTACCGGGGCGAGGTCGAGCCGATCGACCGGGTCGGCGGGCACATTCCGGGTGCCGTGTCCGCGCCGACGACCGAGAACGTGGCGCCGGACGGCCGTTTCCTGCCCGCCGGGAAGCTGCGCGCCCGGTTCGAGGCGCTGGGCGCGACCGAGGGCACCGAGGTGGGGGTGTACTGCGGCTCGGGTGTCTCCGCCGCCCACGAGGTGCTGGCGCTGGCGGTGGCGGGCATCCCGGCGGCGCTGTACGTCGGCTCGTGGTCGGAGTGGTCGTCGGATCCCGCGCGGCCGGTCGCCGTGGGGCCGGACCCCCGGTAGCCGGGCCGGCACCGGCGCACAGGCAGGACAGGGCCCGCCGCCAAGGGGCGGCGAGCCCTGTCACCGTCTGCCGGAGCGCGTACCGGCGTACGGTCGCCTACTCCTGCTTCTTGCGGCGTGTCCCGAAGACGATCTCGTCCCAGCTGGGCACCGCGGCCCGGCGCCCCGGGCGGACCCCGTCGGCCTCGGCCTGGCGGTCGGTGGCACCGACCAGGCGGTCGCGGTGGCTGCCGACCGAGCGGGGCATCAGCACGTCGGCGTAGGCGGAACCGGCCGAGGCCGCGGTGGCCGGCGGCTCCTCCGCCACGGGTTCGTCCTCGGGCTCCTCGTCGGACTCCGACGCGCGTTCGGGAACGACCAGGTCGCCCCGGAAACTCGGCACCGCCTCCAGCAGGCTCGTCAGCGAATCCCGCTCGCCCGTGCTCTCCTCGGCAGGCTCGGACGCCTGTGCGGGCAGGCTGGGGCGCTCGCGGTCGGGGACGCGGTCCAGCGGCCGGTCGCGCGGCAGGCGCGCGATGCGCGGGACGAAGGGGAAGCTGGGCTCGGGCGCGGCGAGGTCGTCGGACTCGCCGATCAGCGCGCGGGCCTCGTCGTCGACCGCCTGGACGAGCCGGCGGGGCGGGTCGTACGTCCAGCTCGCCGAGTGGGGTTCGCCCGCCACCCGGTAGACCAGAAGCACCTCCCAGGTGCCGTCGTCGCGGCGCCAGGAGTCCCACTGGACGGTGTCCTTCTCGGCGCCGCGCAGCAGCAGCCGCTCCTGCACGGCCTCGCCGAGGGGCGGGCCGGAGTTCTCGCCGGGGCGGCGCACGGGGGTCTTGCGGGCGCGCTCGGCCATGAAGGCGCGCTCGGCCAGCACGGGGCCCTCGAAGCGGCGTACGCGCTCCACCGGGATGCCGGCCAGCTGGGCGACTTCCTCGGCGGTCGCGCCGGCGCGTATACGCGCCTGGATGTCGCGGGGGCGGAGATGGCTCTCCACCTCGATCTCGATCTGGCCGAGGCGGGGACGGTCGCCGCGCACGGCGGCGCGGAGCCGTTCGTCAATCGGAAGCGTGTACTCCGTTGAGTCCGCAGCCTTCAGCACCAGCCGTGTGCCGTCATTCGAGACGGCCACGACACGCAGTTCGGGCATGGGGACCTCCCGGGTGGTGCCTGCCGACGTCACGTGCGTCGCTGCTTCCGCTCTGTCGAGTGTGGCCTGCCCGGGTGCAGCCTGCCACAACCTTGCCGAGTTGCCCGGCGTGTCGGGCACGGACCCTGGACCGCCGTTATGGCACGGTTACCTGTTCGCAACGCTAAGTGACCAAGTCACCCTGTGCAACTAGCCCCCTCCCGGCGGTCCTTCGAGGTCCCGTGCCTCCCCGCCGGGAGACTGGACCCAGGGTTCGCAACAGTACTCCATTCGGCCCACCTGCGGTGGACCGGCGCGCCGTCCGGTTTCTGGCAAGAGGTGGAGCCTGGTCACCCTGGGGCGATCTCCCCGCCAGCGTAAGGGAGTCGGCGTGGCGAAGTTCACGCAATCACCAGAAACGGAACTAAAGGGTTTCGTCCGTACGTCCCCTTCTCGTGCAGTTGGTTGATCAAGTGGGAAAAGTCGAGCACGTACGGGAAAGGCGGGCAAGGTACGAGGATGCGTGAAAGGTCCGAGGCCGCAGCCGTGACGGAGCCCCGGGAGGAGGCGGATGTCCGGGGCGAGGCCGACAAGAAGCGGGTCGACCTGAGCCTGCCTCAGGTCGCGGGCAGCGCGCTCGCGGCGGTGGTGGCCGCCAAGCTCGCCTCCTCCTTCGGCGTCTACGGGACGATCCTCGGCGCCGGTGTGGTCAGTGCCATCGCCACCTGCGGCGGCACGCTCTTCCAGCACTTCTTCAAACGGACCGGTGAACAGCTGCGGGCCACCGGGGCGGTTGCGAGACGGCAGGAGCGCCCCCGGCGGCACACGCCGCCCGCCCCCGGCGAGTTCACCGAGGGCACCGTCTACCGCGCCCGCGTACGAGGCTGGAAGCGGCCGGTGGTCGCGGCGGCTCTCGTCTTCGGCGTCACGATGGCCGGAATCACCGTTTACGAACTGGCCTCCGGCCACAATCTGAGCGGCGGATCCAGCACCACCGTCGGTGACGTCCTGACGGGCCACGACAAGTCGGCCGCGGGCTCGGAAGACGGCACGGAGCCGGGACAGAGCGGCGATTCCGGTTCCGAGGACGCGGAGAACTCCCCGGAACCCGGGGGCTCGGCGACGCCGGGCACCGGCCGGACGCCGACGGACGGTCCGTCCGGTACCCCGGGCAGCGGGACCGGCACCGAGGCACCGGACGCCTCGCCGTCGCAGAGCGGCGGTGGCGAGGACGGTGCCACGCCCGCGCCGAGCGCATCCGGAAGCCAGGATTCCGGTACGGCCCCCAGCCCGGCGCCCAGCGGCCCTGCTACGGCCCCAGGACCCTCCGCAGGTAGTCGTTCTGAAACCGGCGCTCCGGGTCCAGACGGTCCCGCAACGCCGTGAACTGCCCGAAGCGGGGATACACCCGGGACAGGTACGCGGCGTCCCGGGTGTGCAGCTTCCCCCAGTGCGGTCGGCCCTCGTGCGCGGTGAAGATGCGCTCGGCGGCGGTGAAGTACCCCCGATAGGGCGTGCCCTTGAACATGTGGACGGCGATGTAGGCCGTGTCCCGGCCGGAGGCGGTCGACAGCGTGATGTCGTCGGCCGGGGCGGTGCGCACCTCGACGGGGAAGCTGATCCGCAGCGGGGAACGGCCGACCATCGCCCTGAGCTCGCGCAGCGTCTCGACCACGGCCTCGCGCGGGACGGCGTACTCCATCTCCACGAACCGCACCCGGCGCGGCGAGGTGAAGACCTTGTAGGGGATGTCGGTGTAGGTCCGCGCGGACAGGGCCTTGCTGGAGATCCGCGCGATCGCCGGGACGGTGGCGGGCACCGCGCGGCCGACCCAGTTGGCCGCCTGGAAGACGCCGTTGGAGAGGAACTCGTCCTCGAACCACCCCTTCCACCGCCCCACCGGCTGCTCCGGGCCCGCGCTGCGGTTGTTGCGCTTGGTGTTGGTGTTCCCGGTGTGCGGGAACCAGTAGAACTCGAAATGCTCGTTCTCGGCCCACAGTTCGTCGAAGTCGGCGAGAACCCGGTCGAGCGGCATGGGCTCCTCGCGGGCCCTGAGCAGGAACAGCGGCTCGACGGCGAAGGTGAGCGCGGTGACGATCCCGAGGGCGCCGAGCCCGATGCGGGCGGCGGCGAAGACGTCCGGGTTCTCCTGCTCGGAGCAGGTGAGGACCGAGCCGTCGGCCGTGACCAGTTCCAGCCCCTTGATCTGCGCGGCGATCGAGGCCGAGTCGCGGCCGGTGCCGTGGGTGCCCGTGCCGGTGGCACCCGCGACCGTCTGCTCCATGATGTCGCCCATGTTGGCCAGGGACAGCCCCTCGCGCGCGAGGGCGGCGTTGAGCCTCTTGAGCGGGGTGCCCGCCTCCACCGTGACCGTCATGGCCTCGCGGTCGACCCGCCGTATGCCCGTCAGCAGGTCGGGACGGATCAGCAGCCCGTCCGTGGCGGCTATGGAGGTGAAGGAGTGGCCGCTGCCGACCGCCTTCACCCGGAGCCCGTCCTCGGCCGCCCTGCGCACCGCCTCGGCCAGTTCCCCGGCGGAGGCCGGGGCGACCTCCCGCGCGGGACGGACGGCGACGGTGCCCGCCCAGTTACGCCAGGTGGCGTTCCTCCCGCCCGTCCTCCCGCTCGTCGTGCCGCCCGTCTTCCCGCTCGCTGTGCTGCTCAACGGTCCCTCCCCGACGCGGAGCCGGCCGTGTCAGCCGGCGGTACCCGAGGAAACCGACCACGACCGCGACGGCCCCGGCCACCGCCGGGACCCCGTATCCGGCGCGCGCCCCGGCCGTGTCGATCACCCAGCCGGCCGCGGAGGAGCCGAGCGCCACCCCGACCGCGAGCCCGGTGCTCACCCAGGTCATGCCCTCGGTGAGCTGCGCGCGTGGTACGTGCTGTTCGATCAGGGACATCGTCGTGATCATCGTGGGTGCGATGGACAGGCCCGCCACGAACAGCGCCACGGCCAGAAACGGCAGGTTCCCGACCAGTAGGAGGGGGATCATACTCACGGCCATCGCACACACGCCCAGCAGCCAGCGGCGTTCCGGCGCCCCGGCGAAGTGCAGCAGCCCGAAGACCATCCCCGCCACACAGGAACCCGCCGCGTACAGGGCGAGCACGAGGCTGGCCGCGGCCTGGTGCCCCTCCTCCTCGGCGAAGGCGACGGTGACCACGTCGACCGCCCCGAAGATCGCCCCCGTCGCCACGAACGTGGCCACCAGGACCTGGAGGGCGCGGGAGCGCAGCGCGCTGCCGCCGCCGCGGTGCTCGCGCGGCAGCGGCACCGGCTCGGTGGCGCGCTGCGCGGTCAGCCAGAAGACGCCGACCGCGAGGAAGCAGGCGGCCAGCAGCGGCCCGGCCTCCGGGAACCACGCCGTGGACAGCCCGATGGAGATGATCGGCCCGAAGATGAAGCACACCTCGTCCACCACGGACTCGAAGGAGTACGCGGTGTGCAGTTTCGGGGTGCCCCGGTACAGGGCCGCCCAGCGGGCCCGGACCATCGCGCCCACACTGGGCACGCAGCCGACGCCGGCACAGCACACGAACAGCACCCAGTCCGGCCACCGCCAGTGCGCGGCCGCCAGCAGCCCGGCCGCCGCGACCAGCGCCACCAGGGTCGCCGGGCGCAGCACCCGCCGCTGCCCGTGCCGGTCGACCAGCCGGGAGACCTGCGGTCCCGCCACCGCCGCGGCGAGCGCGATGGTGGCCGACAGGGCACCGGCCAGCCCGTACCGCCCGGTCAGCTGCGAGACCATGGTGACCACGCCGACGCCCATCATCGACAGCGGCATGCGGCCGAGGAAGCCCGCGGCGGAGAAACCCTTGGAGCCGGGGGCGGCGAACAGGGCGCGGTAGGGGCTGGGCACGGGGTCTCCGGTGGTCCGGTAGGGCTCGGGCGGGCGGGTGTCCGGCACGGCCGGCCGACGGCGGCAGGACATGCGGGACGACACGGTTCGTAAGGTGCGAATGCGGCTCATACAGCTTACGGGTCAGGTCACCCTTATACACCCCGGGGCCGGGTGGCCGACACGTGTCACCCCGGCCGTTTCCCGGCTGTCGGTGCCGGGTGGCAGGATCGAGTCATGCCAGACGTGCTCGATGCCACCCCCTACGACGCCCTGCTCCTGCTCTCGTTCGGCGGCCCCGAAGGCCCGGACGACGTGGTCCCGTTCCTGGAGAACGTGACGCGCGGGCGCGGTATCCCCAAGGAACGCCTGAAGGAAGTCGGACAGCACTACTTCCTCTTCGGCGGGGTCAGCCCCATCAACGACCAGAACCGCGCCCTGCTCCAGGCGCTGCGCAAGGACTTCGCCGAGCACGGCCTGAACCTGCCGGTCTACTGGGGCAACCGCAACTGGGCGCCGTACCTGACGGACACCCTGCGTGACATGGTCCGCGACGGCCACCGCCGCATCCTGGTCCTGGCGACCAGCGCCTACGCCTCCTACTCCGGCTGCCGCCAGTACCGCGAGAACCTCGCCGACGCCCTCGCGGCCCTGGCGGAGGAGGGCCTGGAGCTCCCGAAGATCGACAAGCTGCGGCACTACTTCAACCACCCCGGCTTCGTCGAGCCCATGATCGACGGGGTGGTGGAGTCCCTCGCCGGCCTCCCCGAGGAGGTCCGGGACGGCGCGCACATCGCCTTCACGACCCACTCCATCCCGAACTCGGCCGCGGACACCTCCGGCCCGGTCGAGGAGCACGGCGACGGCGGCGCGTACGTCAGGCAGCACCTGGACGTCGCCCGGCTGATCGCCGACGCCGTCCGCGAGCGCACCGGCGTCGACCACCCCTGGCAGCTCGTCTACCAGTCCCGCTCCGGCGCCCCGCACATCCCGTGGCTGGAGCCCGACATCTGCGACCACCTGGAGGAGCGGCACGCCGCCGGTGTCCCGGCCGTGGTCATGGCCCCCATCGGCTTCGTCTCCGACCACATGGAGGTCCTGTACGACCTGGACACGGAGGCCAGGGCCAAGGCCGAGGAGCTGGGGCTGCCGGTGCGCCGCTCGGCCACCGTCGGCGCCGACCCGCGCTTCGCCGCCGCCGTCCGCGACCTCGTCCTGGAGCGCGCCGCGGCCGAACGCGGCCAGGAGGTCACGCCGTGCGCCCTGGGCGCCCTCGGCCCCAGCCACAACCTGTGCCCGGTGGGCTGCTGCCCGGCGCGCGCCCCCCGGCCCGCCGCCGCGGGTGCCGACAGCCCCTACGCGTGAGGAGTCCCGTGACCGACCCCCTCCACTCCGAACTGCTCGACCTGGCCCGGCAGGCCGCCCGCCGCGCGGGCGAGCTGCTGCGCGACGGCCGCCCCGCCGACCTCGCGGTCGCCGCCACCAAGTCGAGCCCGGTCGACGTGGTCACCGAGATGGACATCGCGGCCGAGAAGCTGATCACCGGGCTGATCGCCGAGCGCCGCCCGGACGACGGCGTCCTCGGCGAGGAGGGCGCCGCCACGGAGGGCACGAGCGGCGTCCGCTGGGTCGTCGACCCCCTCGACGGCACGGTGAACTACCTCTACGGCCTGCCGAGCTGGGCCGTGTCCATCGCTGCCGAGCAGGACGGCGAGACCGTCGTCGGCGTGGTCGCCGCCCCGATGCGCGGGGAGACGTACTACGCGGTCCGCGGCGGCGGCGCCTGGGCGACGGGGGCCTGGGACGGCGCGCGCAGGCTCGCCTGCCGGCCCGCGCCGCCCCTGGAGCAGGCGCTGGTCTCGACGGGCTTCGCCTATGTCGCGGGCGTCCGCGCCCGCCAGGCCGAGATCGCGGCGAAGATGATCCCGCTGGTGCGGGACATCCGGCGCGGCGGCTCGGCCGCGATCGACCTGTGCGACGTGGCCGCCGGCCGCCTCGACGGCTACTACGAGCGCGGGCTGAACCCGTGGGACTACGCCGCGGGTGACCTGATCGCCCGGGAAGCGGGCGCGCTGACCGGTGGACGCCCCTCCCGGCGGCCGTCACGCGAACTGACCATCGCGGCCACCCCGGGCGTCTTCGAGCCCCTCCAGGGCCTTCTGGAGGACTTCGGGGCCTGGCACGACTGAGGAGGGCGAACGGGGCGGCGGGTCCCGCCGCGGGCCGCCGCCGCGGGCCGCGCTGCGGCGGACCGGCCGCGCGCTCGGGCGTCCGGCCGCTCCCGCGTCCCGGAGGCCGAAAGGCCGAATCCGGAGGGCCGGAAACCGGAGGGCCGGAAACCGGAGGGCCGGAAACGGGAGGGCCGGAAGGCCGGAAACCGGAGGGTGGGGGCTGGAAGCCCGCAACCGGGAGCCGGGGAGGCCGGGAGCCGGGAGCCGGGAAGACCGAAACCGGGAGTTGGAATGGCCGCAACCGGAGGCTGAAAAGGCAGGAACCGGAGGCCGGAAGCGGAGGCTGAGAAGCCCGGAACCGGGAGCCGGAATGGCCGGAACCGGAGGCCGGAGCGGCCGGGAAAAGGGAGGAGCCCCGGCGCTGGTCTCGCCGGGGCTCCGTGGTGCGCGGGCCGGTCTAGAAGACGCTGGGCGCGCCGACCTCCACACCGTGCTCGGCGGCGAGGCGGCGAAGGTCGTCGAGCTCGCTCAGCTCGACCTCGACGAGAAAGTCGTCGCCCTCGTCACGGGCCCGCGACAGGTCGGACTCGGTCGCCCTTATGCGCTGCAGAAGTCCTGCGGTGAAAGCGTCCATGCTGCGCCCCCTCGTCCTGGGTCGTGGGTCGGTGGCACGGGGGTGTGCCGTTGTGCGGGAAAGGGACGATCACGTCTCTCGATGGGTGCCCGGCGCCACCCGGCCGGGGCGGCGGCGGTGCCGGACACCCGCGCCGCCCTGCGGGAAGCGGATCGCTGCGCACCATGTGGTCGTGCGGTACGCCAGAGCGTGATCGCGGGGTGTAAACCCGTCCTCCCCACACGCCCTTCCGGGGAAACCTCGCAGGAGCGAGAAAATTTCGCGGAACCGTCCCTCCCGCCCCGCCCTCGCCCGTCCGCGGCGGCCGGTCCGTGCCCGGGCGCCGGACCCGGGCCCATCCGTCTTACAGCCGACTTACGGCCGAAAAGGGCAGGATGGAGGCAACACCACTCACGAAGACCCCTGCCCGCTCACGCCCCGATGGGCGCGCTCGGGCGTTCCATGAGGAAGGACAAGGACGTGCGCGTACTCGTCGTCGAGGACGAGCAACTGCTCGCCGATGCGGTGGCGACCGGACTTCGCCGGGAGGCCATGGCCGTCGACGTCGTGTACGACGGCGCGGCCGCCCTGGAGCGCATCGGCGTCAACGACTACGACGTGGTCGTCCTGGACCGCGACCTTCCGCTGGTCCACGGTGACGACGTGTGCCGCAAGGTCGTCGAGCTCGGCATGCCCACGCGCGTGCTGATGCTGACGGCCTCCGGAGACGTCAGCGACCGGGTCGAGGGCCTGGAGATCGGCGCCGACGACTACCTCCCCAAGCCCTTCGCCTTCAGCGAGCTCATCGCCCGCGTGCGGGCCCTGGGCCGGCGCACCAGCGTGCCGCTGCCGCCGGTCCTGGAGCGGGCCGGGATCAAGCTGGACCCCAACCGCCGCGAGGTCTTCCGCGACGGCCGGGAGATCCAGCTCGCGCCCAAGGAGTTCGCGGTGCTGGAGGTCCTCATGCGCAGCGAGGGCGCGGTCGTCTCCGCGGAGCAGCTGCTGGAGAAGGCGTGGGACGAGAACACCGACCCGTTCACCAACGTGGTCCGGGTGACCGTCATGACCCTGCGCCGCAAGCTGGGCGAGCCCCCCGTCATCGTCACCGTCCCCGGCTCCGGATACCGGATCTGATCACCCGTGGCCACGACACCCCCGCCTCCCCAGGCACCGCCCAAGCCCACCTGGGACCCCCGGTCGGCCGCGCCCTTCCCGTGGCTGCGCCCCACCATCCGCATAAGGCTCACGCTGCTGTACGGCGGGATGTTCCTGATCGCCGGCATCCTGCTGCTGTCGATCATCTACCTGCTGGCGGCGAACGCCCTGAACGTGGGCAGCGACCTGCCCTTCCAGATCGTCTCCGGCCAGGTGTCCAGCGACATCTGCCACCTGCGCAGCGACCGGCTGCCCGCCGACGAGCTCAACCGCTCGCTGAACGACTGCGTCAACGAGCAGCGCCAGCACGCCCTGGACAGCCTGCTCAGCCGCTCGCTGCTGGCCCTGCTGGGCCTGGCCGTGATCGCCTTCGCCTTCGGCTACGCCATGGCCGGCCGGGTGCTGTCGCCGCTGGGGCGGATCACCCGCACCGCACGCGCGGTGGCCGGTTCCGACCTCTCCCGCCGGATCGAGCTGGACGGCCCGGACGACGAGCTGAAGGAGCTGGCGGACACCTTCGACGACATGCTGGAGCGGCTGCAGCGCGCCTTCACCGCTCAGCAGCGCTTCGTCGGCAACGCCTCGCACGAGCTGCGCACCCCGCTGGCGATCAACCGCACCCTCCTGGAAGTGCACCTGTCGGACCCGAACGCCCCGGTGGAACTCCAGCAGCTCGGCAAGACCCTGCTGGCCACCAACGAGCGGAGCGAGCAACTGGTGGAGGGCCTGCTGCTGCTGGCCCGCAGCGACAACCAGATCATCGAGCGCAAGCCGGTGGACATCGCCGAGGTGGCCACGCAGGCCATCGACCAGGTGCACGCCGAGGCGGAGGCCAAGGGCGTGCGGATCCGCGGTGAGCGCAAGCCCGCGGTGGTCCAGGGCAACGGTGTGCTGCTGGAGCGGATCGCCCTGAACCTGGTGCAGAACGCGGTGCGCTACAACGTGGCCGAGGACGGCTGGGTCGAGGTCACCACCGACGTCCAGCACGGCCAGGCGATCCTGGTGGTGAGCAACACGGGGCCGGTCGTGCCGGCGTACGAGATCGACAACATCTTCGAGCCGTTCCGGCGGCTGCGGACCGAGCGCACGGGCAGCGACAAGGGGGTGGGGCTCGGCCTGTCCATCGTCCGCTCCGTGGCCCGGGCGCACGGCGGCCACATCTCCGCGCGGCCGCGCGAGGGAGGGGGGCTCGTGATGCGGGTCACCCTGCCGGTCTGAGACCATGGGGCGGAGCACTGCGGCGAACCCCGAAGATGTTCGCTTTGCGCTGAATCTCCGCAGCTCGCACACGCGGCAAGCCGGAGATCACCGTGTGTGATCGATCACAGCGGCACTTTTCCAGCCATTCACTGAACGTGAACCCGCAACCCCTTGGAACGCCCGGAAAATCCGGGTTTTCAGGGGTCTTGATCACGGGCAGTACATGGGGAGGCGGCTTTGAAGTGCGGCTATGCGACCGTGTACGGTCCCCATCGCCATCCAAGCCGATCACTCGAGCGGAGTCCGGTTGGGTGTCGATTGAGTAACAGACCTTGATGTGAGGCAAAATCTCCGCCTCAGGTCGGGCACAAGTCCGGCCTCTCACGCGTTACGTGCGCGGAAGACACCGCAGACACCCAGAGGGGGAGAGCGATATGGCAACCGACTACGACACTCCACGCAAGACCGACGACGATGTCGACTCGGACAGTCTCGAAGAGCTGAAGGCCCGGAGGAACGACAAGTCGGCCTCCGCGGTGGACGTCGACGAGTTCGAGGCCGCCGAGGGCCTCGAGCTTCCCGGCGCCGACCTCTCGAACGAGGAGCTGGCCGTCCGGGTGCTCCCGAAGCAGCAGGACGAGTTCACCTGCATGAGCTGCTTCCTGGTGCACCACCGCAGCCAGCTGGCCCGGGAGAAGAACGGCCAGCCGATCTGCCGCGACTGCGACTGAGGACCGGTCGGCCGTGACTGGCTCGACCCCTCCTTGGAAGCGCCGCTTCTCCCCGCGGGGAGCGGACCGAGGGCCGTTCGACGGCCCGCACCGCGCGCGTGACGCAGAGCGGGGCCCTGCCGGTACCGGAGGGGCCTCGCTCGAACCGGCGGCCGAACGCGGTGACCTCCCGGCGCCCGTGGAGGGCCCCGCGCCGGCCGTTCGACACCGGGCGGGGCTGATCCGGGACAAGGCCCGGCAGGGCGTCCGCACCAGCGGCGACCGCGTCCGGGCCGCCCTGGGGCACCTCGCCGACCGGATCATCGAGGTCGCCCCCCGGGTCCCCGTACGGGACCTGGCGACCCTTCGCCGGCAGTTCCCGGGCCTCGGCCCCGAGGAGCTCGCCGACAAACTGGTGGCGGGTGCCATGAGAGGCACGGCCACGGTCGGAGCGGGCATCGGCGCCGCCGCGATGCTGCCGGTGCCGCCCGCGATGCCCACGGAGCTGGCCGCCGAGGTCACCGGCGTCGCGGCGATCGAGCTGAAGCTGATCGCCGAACTCCACGAGGTGTACGGCATACGCCCGCCCGGAGACCTCAGACAGCGCAGCACCGCCTATCTGCACGCCTGGTCCTCGGAGCGCCGGGTCGACGTGAGCAGACCGTCGACGCTGAGCGCCGCGCTGAACGGCCACGCCAAACGCGAGCTGCGCCAGCGGATCATGAAGCGGATGGTCCGCAGCCTGCCGAACCTCACGCCGTTCCTGGTCGGAGCGGCCGTGGGCGCCGCCATGAACCGGCGGGAGACCAGGAAGCTGGCCGACAGGGTCCGGGCGGACCTGCGCAAGGTCCAGGTGCCCTGGGAGGCGCTGGAGGAGCTGCCCGCCCTGGAGCGTCCGGCCGACGCCCTGGAGATGGGCGACCCCGAGAAGGAACCCGGCCGCCGTCCCCACGAGGACGGCCGCTGACCCCGCGCCCGGCACGCCACCGCCCGGACGGCCCGCCCCGGCCGCCACGGACGGCGGCGCAACCGCGTCGCGCCCCCTGAGGCTCGGCCCCGGCGGCGGGCGCCTGGGGTGAGAGGGGGGCGGTGCAGGGCGGCCACGGCGCAGCCGGCGGCCGGCCGACGGCCCCGCCCGCCGCCATCGCGCGTGACCACTGCGCCCCCGGGCCCGGCCCGGCAGGCGCCCTCGGGGAACCCCGGCGCCCCCGGGCCCGGCCCGGCCCCGGCGGTCCCTACGCCTGCGCCTCGGCCTTCGCCGCGCGCAGGGCCTGCGCCAGGCGCTCCGGTTCGCGGGTCGACAGGTACAGGTACGGGGTCGGGTCCTGCGGATCGGTCACCGGCACCCGCACCGCCGTCGGGACGTAGGCGCGCAGCAGCAGGAAGGCGCGGGTGTCGGCCTTGTACGTGCGCCAGGCCCGGGCCTCCTCGGCGTCCAGGATCTCCGCCTCGCCCAGCGCCGCCACCGGGATCCGCGCCTCGCCCGCGATCAGCGAGTCGCCCACCACGCGGATGCGGACGGAGCCGTAGGCGCTGGCCGCCACCGCCGCCACCGCCGTGCCGCCGGCCAGGCCGCCGAGCATCGGCAGCGTGCCGAACGGCAGCAGGATCAGGGCGGCCGAGACCCCCACCAGGAAAGAGATCAGCCACCAGGAGCGGGGCGCGGTCAGGCGTTCTTCGTACGGAGCGGCGGCAAGCTGCATGACGTCAAGCTTGGCACGGTATCCGCATACCACCGACGCGCGGGTAAGGTCTGCGCCTGTGAGTGGTACTTCCGCAGCCCTTCAGCCTCCCGCCGGCGCGGCGCGCCCCGTGCGCCATCCCGACGCGCCCGCGCCCGGCGAGCTCCTCGGCGCCCACTACGGCCGGTGTTTCGGCTGCGGCGGCGAGCAGCCCCACGGACTGCACCTCCAGGCGCGGGCCGGTGAGGGCGTCTCGATCACCGCCGAGTTCACCGTACGGCCCGCCCACCAGGGCGCCCCCGGCCTCGCCCACGGCGGGGTGCTGGCCAGCGCCCTGGACGAGACGCTGGGCTCCCTCAACTGGCTGCTGCGCACGATCGCCGTGACCGGGCGCCTGGAGACCGACTTCCTGCGGCCCGTGCCCGTCGGTACCACGCTGTTCCTGGAGGCCGAGGTGACGGCCGTGGCGGGGCGGAAGATCTACTCCACCGCCACCGGCCGGATCGGCGGCCCGGACGGCCCGGTCGCCGTCCGCGCCGACGCCCTCTTCGTCGAGGTCAAGGTCGACCACTTCGTCGAACACGGCCGCGAGGAGGAGATCCGCGCCGCCCTGGACGACCCGGACCAGGTGCGGCGGGCGCGCGCCTTCGAGGTGAACCCGTGACCGCCGCCGGCCGCGCACCCGTGGAGGTGCTGATCCGGCGCGTCGATCCGGAGGTACCGCTTCCGACGTATGAGCACCCCGGGGACGCGGGGGCCGATCTGCGCACCACCGTCGCCTGCGAACTCGCCCCCGGCGAGCGGGCCGTGCTGCCCACGGGCGTGTCTGTGGCGCTCCCCGAGGGGTACGCGGCCTTCGTGCACCCGCGATCCGGTCTGGCCGCCCGTTGCGGTGTCGCCCTCGTGAATGCCCCGGGGACGATTGATGCCGGGTACCGTGGGGAGATCAAGGTGATCGTGGTGAATCTCGACCCGCGCGAGCCGGTGCGGTTCGAGCGCTTCGACCGGATTGCCCAACTGGTCGTCCAGCAGGTCGAGAGGGTCCGCTTCCGCCAGGTCGCGGAGCTTCCCGACTCGGCGCGGGCCGAGGGGGGCTTCGGGTCCACCGGCGGGCATGCGGCGGTGGAGCGGAAAGACGGCGCGAGCGGCACCAGCGGTCAGGCCGCCGAGGGCGGCGCGACGGGTGGGAATCGATACGCTTCGGTCGTATCCGACCGGGAAGGACAGTGACGTGTTCGGACGTCGCAAGAAGAAGGGTGCCGCCGAGGACGCGGCCGGCGAGGCCGAGCAGGTCGTCGACAGCGTCGACACCGAGGCGGACGACGAGGGCGAGCGCGAACGGCTGCGTCTCGAACCGGGACCGCGGCCCGACGGGCCCTGGGACAGCTCCGAGGTGCGCGACCCGGCCGAGGGCCGGGTGGACCTCGGCGGCCTGTTCGTGCCGGGCGTCGACGGCATGGAGCTGAGGGTCGAGGTCGCGGGCGACGCGATCGTCGCGGCGACGGTCGTGCTGCGCGACAGCGCCATCCAGCTCCAGGCGTTCGCCGCGCCCAAGCGCGAGGGCATCTGGACCGAGGTGCGCGAGGAGATCGCGGCCGGCATCACCCAGCAGGGTGGCATCGTCGACGAGGTCGAGGGCCCGCTCGGCTGGGAGCTGCGCGCCCAGGTGCCGGTGCAACTGCCCGACGGCACGGGCGGCTTCCAGGTCGTGCGGTTCGTCGGGGTGGACGGTCCCCGCTGGTTCCTGCGCGGCGTGATCTCGGGTCAGGGCGCGGTCCAGCCGCAGGCGGCCGGGCTGCTGGAGCAGATCTTCCGGGACACGGTCGTGGTCCGCGGCGAGGGTCCGATGGCGCCCCGCGACCCGATCGTCCTGAAGCTGCCGAACGACGCGCAGATGGTTCCCGAAGGCGTCCAGCAGGAGGAGGGCGGGTCCCGCTTCTCCGGCGGCATGGGCCAGCTCCAGCGCGGACCGGAGATCACCGAGGTGCGGTGACCGGCCGCGCGCGATGAGGGTCGTACCCCGGACCGGGGTGCGGCCCTTTGTCATGTGCGGACCCGCGCGTGCTCCGGTGGGGAGCCGGATGCCGGGGAACAACGCGGCCGTCGGCGCGCCGGATGTCGTACGGGCGAAGCCCCGTGAGGCGGGGACCAGGCGAGGAGCCTGCCGGACCGCGCGGCCCGCGGCACCCCCGCGATCGACGGCGTCGGGCCGGTCGGCGGGAGCCGGGCGATCTGGCGGCCTGCCCCGGGTCCGGCGAGGTCCAGGGGAGGGCAGGGAGGGGCGGGGCCCGGGGCTACAGACCTGTCGGCGGGCCCCGGTACGCTTCAGGTATGAGTGCTGTTCCTCGTTCCGACAAGCCGGTGGGCCGGTTCAGGCGGATGTTCGACCGGCTCTCCTCGTCGCAGGAGGACCTGGAGTCCGAGGAACTGCGGGAGGACGCCGACACCGCCGGCTGTACGCCGATCGGTGACTGCCAGGACCGCCAGATAGTCACGGTTACTGGTACCTTGCGCACGGTCACCCTGCGACCACGCGCCGGTGTCCCGGCCCTGGAGGCCGAGCTGTTCGACGGCTCCGCGGCCTTGGACGTGGTGTGGCTGGGCAGGCGCTCCATCGTGGGCATAGAGCCGGGGCGCAAGCTCATCGCATCGGGCCGGATCTCGATGAGCCGGGGCCGCCGGGTGCTGTTCAACCCGAAGTACGAACTGCGACCCCTCGGACGGGAGTAGCCGGTGACGTCCCTCGACAAGCCGACCGAAGACACCGGGAACAGCGGAGAAACGGAAGCGGACAAGGCCCGCGCGGTGACGGAGGCCGCGCTGTTCGAGGCGTTCGGCGGAGTCCGGGGCATGATCGAGACGGTGCTGCCCGGCCTTCTCTTCGTCACCATCTACACGATCAACAAGGACCTGCACCTGTCGGCGATCGCGGCCCTGGCCGTGTCGCTGGTGCTGGTCGTGGTCCGGCTGGCGATGAAGGACACCGTCAAGCACGCCTTCAGCGGCGTCTTCGGCGTCGCCTTCGGCGTCGTCTTCGCGATGATGACGGGCAACGCCAAGGACTTCTACCTGCCGGGCATGCTCTACACGCTGGGCCTGGGGCTGGCGTACATCATCACCACCCTGGCCGGTGTCCCGCTGATCGGTCTCATCCTGGGCCCGGTCTTCAAGGAGAACCTCTCCTGGCGCACCCGCAACCCGGGCCGCAAGAAGGCCTATGCCAGGGCGAGCTGGGCCTGGGGCCTGATCCTGCTCGGCAAGTGCGCGATCCTCTTCCCCCTGTACTGGTGGGCCGACACCACCCAGCTCGGCTGGGTCCTCGTCGCCCTGAAGATCCCGCCCTTCCTGCTCGCGGTCTGGCTGACCTGGGTGTTCCTGGCGAAGGCGCCGGCTCCGATCGATGTCTTCGCGGAGATGGAGGCCGCCGAGAAGGCCGAGAAGGAGGCGGAGGAGCGCCGGCGGACGGCCCGCTCCTTCGAGGAGACGATGGAGCCGCTGGCCGACGAGACGCTCCAGCGCCTCACGCAGGACGAGGAGCAGTCCGCGGACACGCGGGGCAGGCACCGCAAGCCCTGACGGCCGCCGGGCCCCGCGGCGCCACCCGCGGCTCCCCTCGGCGCCGCGGAAGCCGTACGGCTCGGGGGGCGCCCGGCGGTACGGCGATGGGGGCGCCCGGAGAGAGATCTCCGGGCGCCCCCATCGCCGTACCGCGGGGAGGGCGGGTCAGCCCGCCGTGTCCTGGCGCCGCACCGACAGCAGGTTCTCCAACTGCTCCTCGCGGGCCTGCGCGGCCACGAACAGCAGCTCGTCGCCCGCCTCCAGGGAGTCGTCCTGGGTGGGCGTCAGCACGCGGGTACCGCGGATGATGGTGACCAGGGAGGTGTCCTCGGGCCACTCCACGTCGCCGACCTGGGTGCCGGCCAGCGCCGACTCCTCCGGGAGGGTCAGCTCCACCAGGTTGGCGTCGCCGTGGCTGAAGCGGAGCAGCCGCACCAGGTCGCCCACGCTCACCGCCTCCTCGACCAGGGCCGACATCAGGCGCGGGGTGGAGACGGCGACGTCCACGCCCCACGCCTCGTTGAACAGCCACTCGTTCTTCGGGTTGTTCACCCGGGCGACGACGCGCGGAACGCCGTACTCGGTCTTCGCCAGGAGCGAGACGACCAGGTTCACCTTGTCGTCGCCCGTCGCGGCGATGACGACGTTGCAGCGCTGGAGCGCGGCCTCGTCCAGCGACGTGATCTCGCACGCGTCGGCGAGCAGCCACTCCGCCTGCGGGACGCGCTCGACCGAGATGGCGGTCGGCGCCTTGTCGATGAGCAGGACCTCGTGCCCGTTCTCCAGCAGTTCGCCCGCGATCGAGCGGCCGACCGCGCCGGCTCCGGCAATGGCGACCCTCATCAGTGACCGCCCTCCTCTTCGGGACCCTGGGCGAACGCCGCCTCGACCTTGTCGACCTCGTCGGTGCGCATCATCACGTGCACCAGATCGCCTTCCTGCAGCACCGTCTGCGAGGTGGGCAGGATCGCCTCGCCGAGCCGGGTGAGGAACGCCACCCGCACCCCGGTCTCCTCCTGGAGCCGGCTGACCTTGTGGCCGACCCAGGAGGTGGCGGTGTGCACCTCGGCGAGCTGCACTCCCCCGGTGGGGTCGCGCCACAGCGGCTCGGCGCCGGAGGGGAGCAGGCGGCGCAGCATCTGGTCGGCCGTCCAGCGGACGGTGGCGACCGTGGGGATGCCCAGGCGCTGGTAGACCTCGGCCCGGCGCGGGTCGTAGATGCGGGCCGCGACGTTCTCGACGCCGAACATCTCGCGGGCCACGCGGGCGGCGATGATGTTGGAGTTGTCACCGCTGGAGACGGCGGCGAAGGCACCCGCCTCCTCGATGCCGGCCTCGCGCAGCGTGTCCTGGTCGAAGCCGATCCCGGTGACCCGCCGGCCGCCGAAGGAGGAGCCCAGGCGGCGGAAGGCCGTGGGGTCCTGGTCGATCACGGCGACCGTGTGCCCCTGCTGCTCCAGGGTCTGGGCCAGAGCGGAACCAACTCTTCCGCAGCCCATGATGACAATATGCATCGCGTCACACCGCGCTTCCCACAGGCCCTGTGACCCTCGTCGATCTCGTGCTCATGTCTCTCTTCTCGGCTCGCCGGGCGACACGTCGCGGCCTTGCGTGCGGGCCGCCAGGCAACATCATGCCGGGGGACACCGGCGGTGACGCCCCCCGGGGCCCGGGACGCCGGGTTCCCCTGCCGGGGTCCAACGTATCGGCCCGCGCCGGCCGCCCGCCGGGCGCCCGTGACGCACGCCGGGCGCGGCGGCCGCCGCGATCCGGTCGAAGGCCGCGGGGCCGGCACCGGCGGACCGAGAAGGCGCCGGGGGAGCGGAGCGGGTGCAGGGGGCGCGAGAGCGCTCGGAGGGGAGTGCTCAGGCGCTGAGCGGCGTGCCGGTGCGATGGCACGGGAGCGAGGAGCGGGTGACGCGCGGCGTGGACGCGTTGCGTCACCCCCTGGCCGAGGAGCGTCGCCGCCCGATGCTGCGGACACTGGCAAGGGTCAGGAATCCGAGGCCGATGAGGGCGGCCACGGCGCCGATCAGCTCCGCGGTGCTGTGCATGGGACCTCCAGAGGGCCGCAGCAGCCCGAGATGGGCGGGGATTTGTCATATAGGCATGCCGGTTCCGTCGCCTGCGGAATCCGCAGCCGTACCGCCCCGTGATTTCACTCGGAGAGCAGACGGCGGGCGGAACGGGGG
>NZ_WYCT01000114.1 GCF_011008945.1 Streptomyces harenosi | reverse complement strand
CCCGCCCGTCAGACCCCCGCCCGGCACCTTCCCGTCAGCCCGGAGGCACACCGATGCGACAGTTCACCGCCGTCGTCAATCCCACCGCGGGCGGCTCCGCCGGCGCGGCGGCGCTGCTGCGGGTGGCGCGGCTGCTGCGGGAGGCGGGGGCGGAGCTGGAGACCGAGTACAGCCGCAGCCTGGCCCACGCCGGGGAACTCGCCCGGCGGGCCGGGGAGCGCGGGCGCACGGTGCTCGCCGTCGGCGGCGACGGCATCGCCGGCCGGATCGGCGGAGCCCTCAGCGGAACCGGCACACCGCTCGGCCTCGTCCCGGCCGGCCGCGGCAACGACTTCGCCCGCGCCCTGAACCTGCCCGCCGACCCCGCCGTCCTGGCCCGGGTCCTCCTGCGCCACGAGCCGCGCCCCGTCGACACCATCGAGGTCGAGTCGGCCGCCCACGACCGCACCGTCGTCCTGGGCAGCGTGTACGCGGGCGTCGACGCGCTCGCCAACCGCCACGCCAACAGCGCGCGACTGCTGCGCGGCACCGCCTCCTACTACGCCGGCGCGCTGCGCGCGGTCACCACCTGGCGCGCGGCGCGCTACCGGGTCACCGTCGACGGCCGCGTGTACGAGCACCGCGGCTACACGGTGGTGGCCGCCAACTCCGGCTACTACGGGTCGGGCCGCCGCATCGCCCCTGACGCCCGCGTGGACGACGGCCTGCTGGAGGTGGTGATGATCACGGAGGCGCCGCGCCTGCTGTTCTTCGCCCTGATGAACGAATTGAAGTCCGGCAGCCACGTCCGGCGGCCCCAGGTCCGCGTGGTCCGGGGCAGCGAGATCCGGGTGGAGGCCGACCGGGAGGTGCCCTACGGCGCCGACGGAGAGGTCGAGGCCGTCCTGCCGGTCACCGCGCGGGTCCTGCCCGGAGCCCTGCGCGTCCTGTGCTGACCGCCCCGCCCGTGGCGGCGCGGCCCGGACGTCCGCTCCCCTCAGCCGTCGTCGCCGCCCGCACCGGGGCCGCCGCGCCTGCCCCCCGCACGGTCCGCCCGGCGCGCCAGCTCACCGGCGCCCAAGGTCACGGCGGCCACCACGCGCACCCAGCGCGGGCCGCCCCGCGCCGCCCACACCACGCAGCCACACCCGGCAAGCACGAGCACGAGGACGCCCGACAGCACGAACACGCCCATGATGAAACCCCCCTGGGACGACGACGGTCCCCGCCATCATCGCAGCCACGGCCCGGGCCGGCGGCCGTGACGTGCGGAACTCCCCCGCAGCGGCTCCCGGCCCCGCCTACGCCTGCGCCCGGCCCGCCGTGTGCGTCACCCGCACCGGATCGAAGCGGATCCGGGTGCGCGCCCCACCGTCCGCCCAGACGACCAGCACCTGCGTGCCGTCGGCCACGACCTCGCCGACGGCGTCCGCCAGCGGCCCGGGGCCCGGCTTGGCGGCGAGAGCGGCCGGACAGACGTGGACCGAGGTGCCGCCCGCCGCCCCGGCCAGACGCGGCACCTCGGCCCAGCGGGTGCAGGCGGTGCCCCGCGGCGCGCGGAGCGTCTGGGGCCCGGGGCCCCGGCCGTGCAGGCCGTGCAGCGCCGAGACCAGCGGCTGGTCGGGACCGGTGGCCCATCCGGTGTGCGTCACACGGGACCCGGCGGGGGCCCCGGCCACCCGGTGCACCCGCAGCTCGTACGGCCCGTACGCCACCGTCACGCTCTCCACCCGCAGCCCCGGCACCATCGGGGGGCCCGCCGTGAAGACGGGCCGGTGCCAGGACGCCGCCCAGCCCCAGCCGTCGCCGTGCCCCGCCCCGAGGGGGTGGATACGGCGCCGCACACTGGACCGCCCCCGCACCTGCACCGAGAAGTGGTTGTCCGCGACGTTGCCGGGCGCGGTCGGCCGGTCCGCGTCGAGTACGCCTGACGGCCGTAGTGCGGATCCGGTGTCCTCGCGCCCGGGGGAGCGCGTACCGGCGGCGAGGCCGCGCGTACCGCTCCAGCCAGCCGTGCGGGGGTGGGCTCGGGTGCAGCCGGTGTACGGGCTCCTCGCCCGGTCCGCGGCGGGCAGGTCGAAGGAGATGCTCATGCCAGGAAGGCCAGCCTTTCGCGTCGTACGGGATGGAGGAAGCCGGCGCCGGAGGCCCAGCGGGCGGTCTCGGTGAGCGCGTGGTCGGCCAGGCGGCGCCACTCGTTGCCCTCGGATCCGGCCAGGTGGGGAGTGATCAGCGCGTTCTCGCACTCCCACAGGGGGTGGTCCGGGGGCAGCACTTCCGGGTCGGTGACGTCGAGGACCGCCCGGATCCGGCCCGCCAGGACGGCGTCGGTGAGCGCGTCCTGGTCGACGACGGCGCCGCGCGAGGTGTTGATGAGCACCGCGTCGGACGGCATCGACTCGATCAGGGCGCGGCTGACCAGGCCGCGGGTGGCGGGCAGCAGCGGGGTGTGCACGCTGACGGTGTCGCAGCGGGCGAACAGCTCCTCGAGCCCCACCCGCCGGACACCGAGCGCCGCCGTGTCCGCGTCGGTGAGGTACGGGTCGTGCAGCAGGACCTCCAGGTCGTGCGCGCGCAGCAGCTCCACGACCCGGCGGCCGATGAGGGAGGCCGACAGGATGCCGACCGTGCGGCCGTGGTTGCCCACGGTGCGCGGGGTGCGCAGCCAGTTCCCGCGCCGGCGGGCCACCCGGTAGTCGCGGGCCCGCTCCAGCACCCGTTTGCCGGTGAGCAGGATCATGCCGAGGGTGTACTCCGCCACCGGGACGGCGTTGGCCGCGGCGGCGGAGGACACCTCGATGCCGCGCTCCCAGCAGGCGTCGGTGACATGGGCGCGGACACTGCCCGCGGTGTGCACGACGGCCCGCAGCCGCGGTGCCGCCCGCAGCACACCGGCGTCCAGGGGCGGACAGCCCCAGCCGGTGATCAGCAGCTCGGCGTCGGCCAGCAGCGACCGGGCCCGCGGGGTGGTGAGGTCGTCCAGTACGGGAAACGGGGCCAGGTCGCACACTGCGCGGAACGCGTCGAGGATCTCGGGATCGAGGACGGCCTCGGCGGCGTCCCGCGACATCGCCGCGGCGGCGCGGGGGCGGAAGCCGGGGCCCGGCGTGGACACGGTCATACGGAAGATCGGACTCCTCGTTCGGCGGTGCGGGGGCGGGGCCGCCCGGCCGGCGCCGTCACTTGACGGCCCCGGCGGTCAGTCCGCTGCGCCAGGAACGCCGGAGCAGCAGGAAGGCGGCGACGAGCGGCAGTACGGCCAGCAGCGAACCCATGATCACCACGGGGTAGTACTCCGGTGACACGGACGCGGCGCTGTTCCACGCGTACAGCCCGAGGCTGACCGGGTACAGGTCCTGGTCGGACAGCATCACCATGGGCAGGAAGAAGTTGTTCCAGATGGCGGTGAGCTGGAACACGGTCGAACAGGTCGGCGCGGTAGTGCATCACCATCGGCTCGACGTCCAGCGGAACGCCGAACATCCGGCCCCCGAAGGTGGTCAGCGTCACCGCCTGCGGCAGCAGCTTGCGGCGCAGGGAGTCGCCGACGAGGTCGGTGATGTCGCGGGCGACCCCGTCGATGGCGTACCCGGGCACCTGCGGATACTCGATCGTGGCGACATCGGGGTCGTTGCCGGCCCGGGCGGCGTTGCTCAGCTTGGCGTACCCGCCCTGCCCGCCGGAGGGCACCTGCTGGAAGTCGACCCGGATGCGGTCGTGGGTGCGATGGAAGGCGTCCACCACCTCCTGGCTGCCGCGCAGCGCGGACCAGAAGGTGACGCGCGTGGTTCTGCCGCCGCCGCGCGGCCGGTCGTCGTCCGCCCCGCTGCAGGCGCTCACGGCTCCTGGCAGCGGGGCGGCGGCCATCGCGGCGAGCACGGATCGACGGCTGTGCCGTCCGGACATGGCGCCTCCCGCGGCTCCTGGCGTGTCTGCGACACGGCGGTTCGGGTCGGGACACGGGAATACTCGACGCCATGAGAGAAACGGTCAATAGAGCGATCAGAAGAAGATAAAACGCTCAAACGCTCATTCGTGCGGGAGGTCTCCCGCGCCACCGTCCGAGGTCCCGGCCCGTCCGGCCGCGGCCCCACCGGCCGGACGGGTGGAGCCGCGCACCGTCAGCCGGGGCAGCAACTCGATCCGCCGCGCGGCCCGTCCGGCCCCGGGCGCCTGCGCCAGACGTTCGAGCAGGACCCGGGCGGCCACCTCCCCGACCTCCGTCTTCGGCGGGGACACGGCCGTCAGCGGCGGCGTGCCGAGCCCCGCGACCACGTCGTCGTAGGCCACGACCGAGCAGTCCTGCGGCACCCGCACCCCGTCCCCGGCCAGCCGCTGCACGATCATCAGCGCGTCGACGTCTCCGTGCAGCACCAGAGCGGTCGCCCCCACCTTCCGCATGAGCACCGGGATCTCTACCGTCTGCTCCGCCGAGTACGCCCCCTCGGCACCGGCCTCCGGCGCGCTCAGCGCCCAGGCCCAGGACTCCACCAGCGGATGCGCCCCGGCGATCTCCGTGAAGGCGGCCCGCAGCGTGCGCGCGGTGGGGCTGTCGTCCCGGGTGGCGAAGACGATCCGGCGGTGACCGAGCCCCACCAGGTGCTCCACGGCCAGGTGCGCGCCGTACCAGTGGTCCGAGCACACCGAGTCCAGGGCGTGCAGGGCGCTGCCGCGCCGGGGCCGGCGCTCCATCAGGACCGTCGGGACGTCCAGCGCGGACAGCCGCGCGTAGTCGGCCTCCTCGGCGGCGCGGCTGGTCCACCGGGGCGCCAGCAGCAGGCCCCGCGCGCCGTCCGCGAGCGCCCGCTCCACCAGCGGGCGCTCGGCGCCGGGGACCTGGGGGGCGATGTGCAGCGCGATGCGCAGACCGGCCTCCTCGAGCACCGTGCGGGCGCCGTGCAGGGTCTCGGTCAGGTACGAGTGCCGCTCGGGCACCACCACCGCCACGCGGTCCCCGGCCGCGACCTCGCCGCCGGGCAGTTCCCGCGCGGGCAGGGTCGACCGCACGACGCCGTGCCCGCGGCGCAGTTTCCCCTCGCGGGTCAGTTCCTCCACGTCCCGGCGCACGGTCACCACCGACACGTCCAGCTCGGCGGCGAGATCGCGCACCCGGGCGCTGCCCCGAGCCTGCACCGCGGCCAGGATCCGCTGCCGCCTGAGCCCGACCGGCTCCCTCATCTGGCCTCCCGCCCCGGGGATGTTCGTTTGAACGATTCGCGCCATCCTAACGATCGCTCCGGGAGGACGGGCCGGGACGGAATGGGGCGGAGGCCGCCGGACGAGCGGGGCGGCCCGCCCGGGAGGGTCAGCCGGCCGGCGCGGCCGGCCGGCGGCCGTGCACGAAGAGGTGGGGCTCGGAAGCGGCGTCGGGATGGTCGGGGGTGAACAGCACCTCTTCCCGCTCCAGCACCTCCAGGCCCGCCTCGCGGACCAGGGCGGTGACGCCGTCGGCGGAGAAGCTGGTCACCCGCACCGGCTGCCCCATGAAGACGCCCTCGGCGTCCTCGACGTCCAGCGGCACGGTGGCCAGGGCCAGATGACCGCCGGGGCGCAGCGCGCGCACCAGGCGGCGCACCACGGCGGCCTGCTCCGCCCGGTCCATCTGGAGCAGGGAGAAGTACACGCAGACCGCGTCGAACGACGCCTCCTCCAGGGCGACGTCGCGGATGTCCGCACGGCGGAACACGGCACCGGGCACCTGGCGCGCGGCGAGCTCCACCATCACGGAGGAGACGTCGACGCCCAGCACCTCGTGCCCCGCCGCCGCGAGCGTCTCGGCCGTGGGCCGGCCCGTCCCGCTGCCCACGTCCAGCACGCGGCTGCCCGGGGCGAGCCGTCCCAGCAGCCACCGCAGCGAACGCCGGTGGGCCTCGGAGCCGGCGAACGCCTGCTCGTAGGAGGCGCCCAGCGCGTCGAACACGGCGGCGGCCGTGGGGCGGTGCTGGTCGTCGGTGGTCACGGTGTCCCCTCCCGGTCTCGGCGGCGGGTGCCCGGCATCGTTCCACCGGGGCGGACCGGCCGCAAGGGCGGCGCGCGAGGGCGTACGGCCCCCGGCCCAGCGTCCGTCGCCGCCCGCAGCCGTCCCCGGTGCCGCCGGCCCGTGGCGGGCGGCGGCCGGGGCCCTCGTCACCGGCACGGAGCAGTGATGTGCGGTGCCGTGCGCCAGGAGCGGACGGCGGCCGTCCACCCGGCCGCCCTCCACGCCGCCGGTCTCTCTGCCCGGGGCCGCCGGGCGGCGAGCCGTCAGTCCCGCGGGCGGGGCCGCGCCCCGTCCAGCGCCAGATCGACGAGGCCCGCCACCAGCGCCTCGTCGAGCGGTGCCCCGCTGAGCAGGACCCGGACGAAGAGCGGGCCGCTGACGGCCTCGATCAGCAGGCCGGGGTCGGCGTCCGCGGCCAGTTCGCCGCGTTCGACGCCGCGCCGGACCATCACCCCGGCCCGCTCAAGCCGGTCGCTCCAGTAGGGGCCGCGGCGGTCGTCGAGCGTGTCGTCCCGCTCGACGCTCAGCCGCAGCAGCGCCCGGCCCTGCGCCGTGCCGAGCAGCCGGGCCAGCGTGGTGAAGAAGCCCAGCAGATCCTCCCGCACCCGGCCGGTGTCGGGGATGGGCAGCGCGGAGTCGAGCTCCGTGGTCAGCGCGTCGAGGATCAGGTTCTCGCGGGTCTTCCAGCGGCGGTAGACCGAGGTCTCGTGGACGCCGGCCGAGCGGGCCACGGCGGCGACGGTCGCGCCCGCCAGCCCCTGGGACGACAGCAGTTCCACCGTGGCGGCCAGCACCGCTTGCCGCATCCGCTCCCCACGGCGGCGCAGGGGCGGTGCGGGGACCTCGGAAGACGTCATGCGCCCCAGCCTAAAGCAGGCGAACTTGCGTTGGGTGTACGGTTAACGCAAGTCGACCTGCGATACGGCGCAAGGGCGTCACCGCACCCAGGAGGTCCCGTCATGGCGCAGATGCTCGCCGCCCGCCTGCACGTACCCAGCCGCACGCTGCGCGTCGAGGAGGTGCCCCGCCCCCAGCCGGGACCGGGGGAGGTGCTGGTCAAGGTCGAGGCGGCCGGGGTGTGCCTGTCCGACGTGCACCTGATCGACGGCACGCTCACCCCGCTGTTCCTGCGGGGCGACACCGTGACCCTCGGGCACGAGGTGTCCGGCACCGTGGCCGAGGCCGGCGAGGGCGTCACCGCCTGGACGGCCGGGCGGCGGGTCGTCCTGCACGCCGGCGAGGTCCGGGACGGGGTGACCTACACGCGGGGCGTCGACTACGACGGCGGCTGGGCCGAGTACGCCCTCTGCGCGGCGGACGCCCTGACCGTGCTGCCCGACGCCATCCCCTTCGACCAGGGCGCGATCATTCCCGACGCCGTGTCCACGCCGTGGGGCGCGATCACCGAGACCGCGGCCGTCCGGCCCGCCGAGGCGGTCGGCGTGTGGGGCGTCGGCGGGCTGGGTGTGCACGCCGTGCAACTGCTGCGCGCCATCGGCGCCTGCCCGGTCGTCGCCGTCGACCCCAGCCCGGTCGCCCGGGAACGCGCCCTGGCCGCCGGTGCCGATCTGGCTCTGGACTCCGCCGACCCGGGCCTGCGTGAGGCCGTCGGCGCGGTGACCGGCGGGGCCGGGCTCGCCGCCGCCTTCGATTTCGCGGGCGTACCCGCCGTGCGCGAACAGGCCCTGTCGGTCCTCGCCCCCAAGGGACGGCTGGTCCTGGTCGGCCTGACCGACAAGCCGCTCACCGTCACCGACGGCACCCGCTTCAGCTACCTCCAGCAGCGGATCCTCGGCCACTACGGCTCCGACATGCCGGTGGCGCTGCCGCAGCTGCTGCGGCTGATCCAGGGCGGGCGGCTGGACTTCTCCGGGTCCATCAGCGGCGTACTGCCGCTGGCCGAGGCGGCCGAGGCGGTCGCGCGGCTGGAGAAGAAGGAGGGCAACCCCATCCGTCTGGTGCTGCGCCCCTGAGCGGGCGCGCCCGGGCGAACACACCGGCGGCGGGCGCAGGGGCGGGACACGCCCCTGCGCCCGCCGCACGGCCCGCCGCACGGCCCACCGCCGCACGGCCCGCCCCCCCCGCGTGAGCGGGAGTGGGCGCGCGAGCGGATCGAACACGTCCCGTGCGTCGAACGTATCGAACGCGCCACCATCGGTGCTGAAGTGGCGCGATCGCATGTTGCAGCCTTGTTTCCCGGCACGCAGCCTGTCCATTGGGAGCGCTCCCATCCGACTGTGTCCCCCCACCGGAAGAAGGAGTCCATGCGTTGTCATGATCACGTCAGAGGCGCGCGGCGCCCGCTGACGCTCGTTCTGAGCATGCTCACCGCGGCCCTGCTCTGTCTCATCCCCTGGAGCGGCACCGCCGTCGCCCACGGCTCGGTGGTCGACCCGGCCTCCCGCAACTACGGCTGCTGGCTGCGCTGGGGCAGTGACTTCCAGAACCCGGCCATGGCGCAGCAGGACCCGATGTGCTGGCAGGCGTGGCAGGACAACACCAATGCCATGTGGAACTGGAACGGCCTGTACCGCAACGGCTCGGGCGGCAACTTCCAGGCCGTCGTCCCCGACGGCCAGCTGTGCAGCGGCGGCCGGACCGAGGGCGGCCGCTACAACTCCCTGGACGCCGTGGGCCCGTGGAAGACGACCGACGTCGGCAGCAACTTCACCATCAAGCTGCACGACCAGGCCAGCCACGGCGCGGACTACATCCTCGTCTACGTCACCAAGCAGGGCTTCAACGCCGCCACCCAGCCCCTGACCTGGAACGACCTCCAGCTCGTCGCCCGCACCGGCAAGTACGCCCCCGGCCAGAACTACGAGATCCCCGTGAGCACCTCCGGCCGCAGCGGCCGCCACGTGGTCTACACGATCTGGCAGGCGTCGCACATGGACCAGACGTACTTCCTGTGCAGTGACGTGAACTTCCGCTGACCCTCGCCGATCCCGGTGAACCCCGCCCCCGCCGGCCCGCTCCCGCCCGGCGGGGACACACCTCGCCCACCGCCACCCTCCGGTGTTTCCCGTGAAACACCGTCGGCCGACAGTGCCGCCTCGGCCGGCGTCTGCTCGACGCCGGCGCCCATGGGGTGCGCCGAGCCCCGGCGAAGCCGCAGCCTGAACGACGGCCGCGGCCGAGGACGTCCGACCGTCGGCGCCGTCCGGGGCAGCGTTCGCCCGGGGCGGTCTGCGACGATGACTCCATGGACGAGGAAGTCATTCCCATTCTTCGTGTCGAGGACGCTGCGGCGGCGACCGCCTGGTACGAGCGGCTGGGCTTCGCCAAGCAGTGGGAACACCGATTCGAACCGGGACTTCCCGCATTCGTCGAGGTCGCCCGGGGCGGGGTGCGGTTGTTCCTCTCGGAGCACGAGGGAGATGCCCGCCCCGCCACGTTGGTCTACCTCCGCGTTCGTGACGTCGAGGCCATCGCCTCCGCGTTCGGCGTGCAGGTGACGGACGCTCCGTGGGCCCGTGAGATCGAGCTGCGCGACCCTGACGGCAACCGGCTTCGGATCGGTACGCCGACGGGATGACACTCGCCGGCGGCGCGCGACGCGGAAGCCGTGCCGGTCGCTGAGGGAGTACGCGTCCGCGAGATCGATGACGACGCGGGGCAGCGCCTGCTGCGGACCCGCGGCTGGATCGACCCGGCCGGGCGCCCGACCGCCCGGGGAGCGGAAGCGTGCGGCGATCGGGGAGGCGACCGACCTCGCCGCGGCCGGTCCGCGGCAGGCGCCCGGGAACGCCGTCACCGTCCGCCTCGCCGAACACTCGCCCCGCCGGCACGGACCGTACGGATCTCGGGAAACCCTCCCGCCCGGCGAACCGGCCGGGCTCACCGGCCCGTCGCCGGGCGGCTCGGTGAGCCGGCCGGGGGCGGGCGGTCGCGGGCCGGGGTCGCGCGCGGGCACGGCACCGCACCGGCGTGCGGGAACACGCCCTCGTGGCGCGGCACCGGCCGGCAAGGCCCCGTGGGACGGTGGAAACAGTCCCCGGTGGCGGCACGTCAGGAGAGACCCCATGGAGCCCACGCCCCGCACCGAGCCCCCGCACCGCCCGGATTCCGGGACACAGCCGGACCCAGGAGACCGCGCGGCCACGGGCGGCGGCCCGCCCGCGGACATCGCAGAGGGCGGGCCCCCCGGCGGCCGCACCGCTCCCGCGGCCGGCACGGACCACACGGACGGACCGGACTACTACGACCTCGGCACCCACGGCCGCCCCGTGACGACCTCGTCCCCGCGGGCGCAGACCTGGTTCGACCGCGGACTGGTGTGGACCTATGCCTTCCACCACGAGGAGGCGGTCTCCTGCTTCGAGACCGCCGCCGCGGCCGACCCCGGCTGCGCCATGGCCCACTGGGGCATCGCCTACGCGCTCGGCCCCAATTACAACAAGCCCTGGGAGGCGTTCGACGACCGGGAACTGGCACGGACCGTCGACCGGACCCACGCGGCCGTCGAGCGGGCCCACGACCTGGCGTCCGGCGCGACCCCCGTGGAGCGCGCCCTGATCGGCGCGCTGCGCGCCCGCTACCCGCAGGCACGGGCCGCCGCCGACTGCTCGGTCTGGAACGCCTCCTACGCCCAGAGCATGCGCGCCGCCTACGACCTCGCCCCCGACGACCCGGACGTCGTTGCCCTGTACGCCGACGCGCTGATGAACCTGACGCCCTGGCGGCTGTGGGACCTGCGCACGGGCCGGCCGGCCGAAGGCGCCCGCACCCTGGAGGCCAAGGCGGTCCTCGACCGCGCCCTGGCCACCGAGGCGGGGCGGCGGCACCCGGGCGTGCTGCACCTGTACGTCCACCTGATGGAGATGTCCGCCACCCCCGAGGCGGCGCTGACCGTCGCCGACCGGCTGCGCGGCCTCGTCCCCGACGCGGGCCATCTCCACCACATGCCCTCGCACCTGGAGGTCCTCTGCGGCGACTACCGCCGCGTCGTCGCGGACAACGACGCGGCGATCGCCGCCGACGAGAAGTACCGGGCACGGGCGGGCGCGATGAACTTCTACACCCTCTACCGGGCGCACAACCACCACTTCAGGATCTACGGCGCGATGTTCCTCGGCCGGTACCGCACCGCCCTGGACGCCGCCGCCCGGCTCGAAGAGGCCGTGCCCGAAGACCTGCTGCGGGTCCAGAGCCCGCCGATGGCCGACTGGCTCGAGGGGTTCCTCGCCATGCGGGCGCACGTGCTCGTCCGCTTCGGCCGCTGGGCGGACATCCTGCGCCTGCCGCTGCCCACCGATCCCGGCCTGTACTGCGTGACGACCGCGATGCTGCGCTACGCACGGGGTGTCGCCCTCTCGGCGACCGGGCGGACCGACGAGGCGGAGGCCGAACGGGAGCTGTTCCGCGCGGCCGTCGCCCGGGTCCCGGCGAGCCGCACCCTGTTCAACAACACCTGCGTCGACATCCTGGCCATCGCCGCGGCGATGCTCGACGGCGAGCTGGAGTACCGCAAGGGCGACCACGACGCCGCCTTCGCCGCCCTGCGGCGGGCCGTCGAACTGGACGACGGCCTGCCCTACGACGAACCGTGGGGCTGGATGCAGCCCACCCGGCACGCCTACGGAGCGCTCCTGCTGGAACAGGGCCGTATCGCCGAGGCCGAGGCCGTGTACCGGGCCGACCTCGGCCTGGACGGCACCCTGCCCCGTGCCCTGCAGCACCCGGGCAACGTCTGGGCGCTCCACGGGCTCCACGAGTGCCTGCTGCGCCTGGGCCGGGAGGGGGAGGCACGGATCGTCGGACAGCAGCTGACGTTCGCCGCCGCCCTGGCGGACGTCCCCGTCACGGCCTCCTGCCTCTGCCGTCTGGACACCTCTGGCGCCGGCACGCCGGACCGCTGCTGCGGCCCGGGCCGCTGACCGGCCCGGGCCGCTGACCGGCCCGGGCCGCACATGCCGGTGCGGCCCCGGGCGGTGCCGGGGCCGCACCCGTGACGAGAGGGCCGCCGTCAGTCGTCGAGGGCGGTCGTGACGTCGGCGAGGTCGACGAACTTGAAGTTCGTCGCGGCCCGGTCGCCGTCTCCCGGAGCGTCGTGACCGTCCTGCACGACGAGCAGGCCGTTGGGGAAGCGGGAGCCCAGGGGCGCGGCGAGCACCGCCGCGCCGTCGCACTCCTCGGAGCCGTCCAGGGACGGCGAGGCGCCGGTGACGCGGAAGCCGCCTTCGTACTCGTTGTCCTCGTCGAGCTCGCGGTCGTAGGCGGCGAAGGTGTCGTCGCCCTGGCTGGAGGCGAGCAGCAGGCCGTCGCCGTCGCTTTCCTGGAGCAGGGTCAGCCCTTCGACGTCGGCGGACAGGCGCGCCCCGCCGTAGCCGGGGTCGGCACCCGCGGCGCACTCCTCCGTGGCCTCGTCGTACACGGCCGGGACGCCGTACTCCCGCACCGTATCGACGAGCCGGGGCGTGCCGGTGAGGTCGGCGCGCATCCGCCAGATCCCGACGTCCTCCTGGCCCGCGTAGAGCGTGCCGTTCGCCGGGTCGACGACCATGCCCTCCACCTGCGGCAGCTCTCCCGGTTCCGCGCACGGCGACCAGGAGGTGCCGTCGGGCAGCCGGAAGGAGGACGGCAGGTCCAGGGTGCGGACCGTGCGGTAGCCGACGCCCCCGGACGCGGTGGGGATCAGCTCGAGCAGGGCGACCGTGGTGCGCTCCCGGCGGCTGACCAGCGCGTAGGAGCGGCCGGTCGCCCGGTCCGTCCAGGTGGCCAGGCCGTACGCGGTGCGCTGCTCGTTGATCTCTTCCTGGCCGGCGGAGAACACGGGCGGCGCGGCCGCCGGGTCGGTGACGTCCGTGAGGGGCCCGCCGGGCCGGGCCGGGTCGATGCGGTAGACCCGCAGACGGTCGCTGCCCCGGTCGGTGGTGACCGCGACGTCGGCGCGTCCGGTGCCCAGCTTCAGGCCGTGGACCAGGTCGACGTTGTTGAAGCGGCCGGGCGCGTCGTCGGGCCCCGGTGCGGCGGGAGCGGGGATCGACTGCACCAGCCGCGCGTCGAGGTCGTAGACGCGCAGCCCGCCCTCCTTGGCGGTGGCGACGACGAGGCTGCGGTCGGGATCGGCGGCGTTGCGCCAGATGGCGGGGTCGTCGGCGTCCGCATTGCCGCCCGCCTCGTCGTCGTAGAGAGGGGGCGTCTCGACCCGTGGCCGGACCTCCGGCAGGGTCTCCTCGCCGCGGGCCGCGGCCGGTGTCGTGCAAAGGACGGCGACGGCCGCGGTGAGGGCGCAGACGGCCCAGGGCCGTGGGCGGTGTCCGGTCACGTCGGTGCTCCTGACGTCGAAGTCATGACAAACAACAATCGGTGATCTTGCGGGGGCCGCGGTACGCCGCGGGGCCCTGCCGGTGACCAAACGCCTTCCCGGAGGCGAACAGCGGGTGCCCGCCCCGCCCCGGCGGCTGCCGGCGTACGTCAGCCGCCGCCACCGCGGCCCGGCCGGGCGCCGTCCCCGTTCACGTCCCCGGCCGCCGTGCCGCGCGCCTCGGCGCGGAAGGCGAGCGGGGTGCGGCCGTCGTGCTTGCGGAAGAACGCGCCGAAGTCGCTGGGATCGTCGAAGCCCAGCCGGCGCGCGATGTCCGCGGCGGTGGCGTCGGTGTGCACCAGGAGCCGTTTGGCCTCCAGGACGATCCGGGCGTCCAGGTACGCCTTCGCCGTGGCCCCGGTGGCGGCCTTGACGGCGCGGGTGAGGGTGCGCGTGCTGTAGCCGAGGGCGGCGGCGTAGTCGGCGACCCGGCGGGTGCGGGCGAAGTCGCGCTCCACCGCCGAACGGAAGCGGCCGAAGGGACCGTCGGGCGGTGCGGTGGCGCCGGCCGCGGGCGGGCAGGCGTGGGCCAGCCGCAGCAGCAGCACCGACAGCAGCATCCGCAGCGTCCTGTTGTGCGCTTCCAGCGGCAGCGCGCCCAGGTCGTCGTACTCGGCGACGAGGTGGTCCAGGGCCAGCCCGACCAGCCGGCCGTGCCCCCCGGCCGGCGCGAGCGGGCCGTCCGCGTGCGGCGGGTCCTCGGTCACGAAGCCCGGCCGCCAGATCACCATGACGCCGCGCGCCCGGGCGAGCGGTTCCCGGGGCCCGGCCGCGTACTGGTGGACCTGGCCCGGCCGCACCCACAGCCAGCCGCCCGGCGGGATGACATGGCGGGAGAAGTCGACGGTGTGGGGGAGCGGGGGCGAGTGCGGCGCGAGATGGATCAGGTGGTGGAAGTCGGGCCGCTGCGGGCCGGACAGGTCGATCCCCCGGCGCCGTGCCCGCTCGCGCAGTTCCTCGAAGCCGACCACGTCCATGCCGATCGGAGCGCTCAGCGAGGGCCGGTAGGCGACGTCGGTGATCGCCGCGGCCCCGGCCGCACCGGGCCGTGCGGCCCGCTCCCGCTCCCGTTTCTGTCCGGAATTCCCCATGGTGTGTCCCGAGCTTACTGCCGGTCCACCCGCGTCGCTTCCTAGCGTGAGAGGTGCTGACGGTGCCGGGGATGACCGAAAAGGAGCAGGACGACGTGCGGCTGATCGTAGGGATGACGGGGGCCACCGGGGCCGTGTTCGGGGTGCGGCTGCTGGAGCGGCTGGCCGGGCTGCCGGAGGTGGAGACACATCTGGTGATGAGCCGCTGGGCGCGGGCCACCGCCGAGCTGGAGACCGGCCGCACCCTGCGGGAGATCAGCGCGCTGGCCGACGTGGTGCACCCCGCCGGGGACCAGGGCGCCACCATCTCCTCCGGCTCCTTCCGCACGGACGCGATGGTGGTCGTGCCCTGCTCCATGAAGACGCTGGCCGGCATCCGGGCCGGTTACGCCGAGGGCCTGGTGGGCCGGGCCGCGGACGTCACCCTCAAGGAACGCCGGCCGCTGGTGCTGGTGCCGCGGGAGACGCCGCTGAGCGAGATCCACCTGGAGAACATGCTCGCCCTGGCCCGGATGGGGGTCCGCATCGTGCCGCCCATGCCCGCCTTCTACAACCACCCCCGCACCGTGGACGACATCGTGGACCACATCACCGCCCGGATCCTCGACCAGCTCGACCTGCCCGCGCCCGCGGCCGAGCGCTGGTCCGGCCTGCGGGCGGCCCGGCTCGACGGCCCGGGCACCACCGGGACCTGACTGCCCGTCACCCCAAGTGCCCAGGGGCCACCGCCCGCTCGCCCACGCCTGCCCCCCTCCTTCCTCTCCCTCCTCTCCCTTCTTCCCCTTCCGCCTCCCCCGCTTCCGCTGTCCGTCTCTTCCCCTTTTCCCCCTCTTCCCTTCTTCCTCTCTCACCTCCACCGGCGACACAGACAAGGAGACATCCGTGCCGTACGACGATCTGCGGTCCTTCCTCGACACCCTGGAGAAGGAGGGCCAGTTGCTGCGCATCACCGACGAGGTGCTCCCGGAACCGGACCTCGCGGCCGCCGCCAACGCCGCCGGGCGGATCGGCGACGGGGCGCCCGCCCTCTGGTTCGACCGGGTCAAGGGCTTCACCGACGCGCGGATCGTGATGAACGTCCACGGCTCCTGGCGCAACCACGCGCTCGCCCTCGGCCTGCCCAAGGAGACCTCCACCCGCGAACAGGTCGAGGAGTTCGCCCGCCGCTGGGACGCCTTCCCCATCGCGCCCGAGCGCCGCGAGGACGCCCCCTGGCGGGAGAACACCGTCACCGGCGACGACATCGACCTGTTCGGCGTCCTCCCGCTGTTCCGCCTCAACGACGGCGACGGCGGCTTCTACCTGGACAAGGCCGCCGTCGTCTCCCGCGACCCCGACGACCCGGACCACTTCGGCAAGCAGAACCTCGGCACGTACCGCATGGAGGTCATCGGCCGCGACCGCCTCGCCCTCCAGCCGGTGCCGGTGCACGACATCGCCCAGCACCTGCGCACGGCCGAGGAACAGGGCCGGGACCTGCCGGTGGCGATCACGCTCGGCAACGACCCGGTCGTCCCGCTCGTCGCCGGCATGCCCCTGCGGTACGACCAGTCCGAGTACGAGATGGCGGGTGCCCTGCGCGGCGCGCCGATGCCGATCGCCACCGCCCCCCACACCGGCCTGGACGTCCCCTGGGGCGCCGAGGTGGTGATCGAGGGCGTCGTCGAGTCGCGCGTACGGCAGATCGAGGGCCCCTTCGGCGAGTTCACCGGCCACTACTCCGGCGGCCGGCGGATGCCCGTCATCCGCATCGAGCGGATCTCCTACCGCACCGACCCGATCTTCGAATCCCTCTACCTGGGCATGCCCTGGACCGAGTGCGACTACCTGGTCGGCCCCAACACCTGCGTGCCGCTGCTGAAGCAACTGCGCGCCGAGTTCCCCGAGGTGCGGGCCGTCAACGCCATGTACACCCACGGCCTGCTGGTCATCATCTCCACCGCCAAGCGCTACGGCGGCTTCGCCAAGGCCGTCGGCATGCGCGCCATGACCACCCCGCACGGCCTCGGATACGTCACCCAGGTCATCGTCGTCGACGAGGACGTCGACCCGTTCGACCTGCCCCAGGTGATGTGGGCGCAGTCGGCGAAGGTGAACCCGAAGGAGGACGTCGTCATCATCCCGAACCTGTCGGTGGTGGAGCTGGCCCCCGCCTCCCAGCCGGCCGGCGTCACCAGCAAGATGATCATCGATGCCACGACGCCCGTGGCCCCCGACGTCCGCGGCAACTTCGGCACCCCCGCCAAGGACCTCCCGGAGACCGCCGAGTGGACCGCCCGGCTGCGCTCCCTGCTCGCCCAGCGCTGACCGGCCCGTTCCCGCACCCGTGCCCGCCGCACGGGACCGTCACCTCGTCCATCCCGTCCCAGGAAGGAACCCCCCGATGCACTCCAGCGACAGCGGCCGCCCCGAGGCCGCCGACGCCTCCCCCGTCTGCCCGCGCTGTGCGGACACCGGCGTCTCCACCGTCGCCCACTCCCCGGTGCCCGGCGTCTGGCAGGTGCTCCAGTGCGCCCGCTGCCTGTACATGTGGCGCACCACCGAACCGGCCAGGCGGACCCGCCGCGAGGACTACCCCCTCCAGTTCCGTCTGACGGAACACGACATCGCCACGGCCACCGAGGTACCGGCCGTGCCCGCCCTGCGCGCCCGGTAGCGCGCGGCGCACATCCGCCGGGGGCGGGCGGCCCCGCGGCCGGGGCCCCGGGACCGGCCGCCCGCCCGCCCGCGGCCCGGCGTCCGCCCCCGGTCAGTCCTCCATCAGCCCGGCGGCGAGCGCCGCCCCCAGCTCCCAGCACGCCTCCAGGTCCGCCTTGCCCGGCGCACCGGTCACCGTCACCGCCGGGGCGGCGTGCCGCCAGCCCAGGCCCGTGGTGACCGACTCGATGCCGCGCACCGCGCCCGTGGTGTCGCTGCCGCCGTGCACGTAGAAGCCGAACGGCCGGCCGCGGGTGGCGTCCAGGCAGGGGTAGTAGACCTGGTCGAAGAAGTGCTTGAGGGCACCGGACATGTAGCCCAGGTTGGCCGGTGTGCCCAGCACATAGGCGTCGGCCTCCAGCACGTCGACCGCGGTGGCCGCCAGCGCCGCCCGCCGTACCACCCGGACGCCCTCGATCTCCGGGGCACTCGCCCCGGAGACGACGGCTTCCAGCAACGCCTGGCAGTTCGGGGACGGTGTGTGATGGACGATCAGCAAAGTGGCCACACCCGAAGCCTGCCCGTCCCGTCCGCCCGCCGCAAGAAAGGTCCCTGCGCCGCCCAGGGACGGTCAGCCCCACAGGGGGTAGGTCACCGCGGGGGCGTACCCTTCGGGCCGGTCACCGGTGTACGTCAGGGTCATCCGCGTGTACTGGTACAGATCCGGCTGCTTCTCCCAGGACCGGGCGCCGTCCAGGCGCACGACGACCGTGTAGGAGCGGAACGTGCCGGCCGCGCAGGAGGGCTCGCAGTCGTTGACCAGGTTGACGCCCTCGGCCACCGCGGCGGTCGCCTCCCAGCTCTTCCACTCCAGCGAGGTCAGGCGGCTGTTGCCGTCCCCGCAGGCGAGGAGGAAGTCGCCGGGCCGGACGCCGGGCCGCCCCTGGCAGTCGACGAGCACCGGATCCTGTGCCTGGTGGTGCGCCGCGCGCTGCGGCGCCGGCTGTCCGCCCGGCGCCGCGGCCGTGGCCGTACCGAGGGGGGTTGCTGCGAGCGAGGCGACGGCACACGCCGTGACCACCGCCCTCCTGCCGACTGCGCCCATGTCTGCTCCCGCCCGTCCTCGTCGGGGCCTGTGTCCGTTCGACGGTACGACCGTGCCGGGGAACGCACCACTCGGACGGAGCAGCGCCGCCCGGGCGGGCCCCCGGCCCGCGGGTCCCGCGCGCGGTGGCCCGCTCACCGGCCGGTCCGCAGATCGATCCCGCGCCGGGCCAGGGTGATCACACCCACGGTGACCAGGGCGACACCGATGACCTGCGGGAGGAGCCACCAGCCGGTCCGGACGCCCTCCTGGTACAGCAGCAGGCCGAGCAGCAGGCTCACCGTCGCGTCGCCCAGCGTCAGGGCCGGCTGGGAGGCGATGAGGGGACCGCCCTGGAGGGCGTGTTCCAGGAGCAGGACGGCTGCGGCACCGGCCGCGGCGAACCCGTACGTCTGCCAGGCGGTCAGGAAACCGGTCACGCCCTCGGTGTCCAGGACGCGCATGGCGTCCTTGATCAGCCCGGCCGTCAGCGCGTAGCAGACGGCGGTGGCCGCGCCGAGACAGCCGGCGCGGGCCTTTCCCTCGGGACGTCTCAGCCCCGCCCCGGACAGCACGGCCACCGCCGCGCCGCAGGCGGCCAGGACCGGCACCCAGCGGCCGGCGGACACCTCGGCGACGCCGCCCTCCGGTGCGGCCGACGCCAGCGCCAGTCCCAGACCGGCGACCACCGCGGCCACCGCCGCCCACAGCACCCCGGGCAGTCTGCGCCCCGTCATGGACGAGGCCAGCAGCAGCGCCAGGGGAAGTTCCAGCACGAACAGCGGCTGGACGAGGGAGAGCGGGCCGGTGGCCAGGGCGGCGGCCTGCCCGGCGCCGGCGACGACCACGGCCAGCATCCCGGCCAGCCAGACGGGCCGCCGCAGCAGATCGAGCACCAGGCCCGGGCGCAACCCCCGGGCCTGCGGCACGCTCAGCGCGGCACGCCGCTGCAACACGGTGGCCAGCGCGTTGCTGAAGGCGGCCACGCAGGCGAGGAGGACCGGCAGTACGACACCCATCCACCGATCCTCGCGTCCCCCGCCTCCCTTCGCCCGCCGTCAGGCCCTCGCACGCCCGTGCGGGCGGCAGGGTGACGGGCGGGGCCGCGGAAACGGGCGGGGCGGTGGCCGGTGCCACCGCCCCCGCCCGCCGTGTCACGGGCCCGGGCGGGTCAGACCGCCGGGGCCGGGTAGGTCGGGTACTCCACGCCCGACACGTGCTGCACCACGCGGACGACCTGGCAGGAGTAGCCGAACTCGTTGTCGTACCAGAGGTAGAGGATGGCGTTGTCGCCCTCGACCTTGGTGGCCCCCGCGTCCACGATCGAGGCGTGGCGCGAGCCGATGAAGTCGCTGGAGACCGCGTCGGGGGCGCTGATGAAGTCGATCTGGCGCTTGAGCGGTGAGGTCAGCGACACCTCGCGCAGGTAGTCCAGGACCTCCTCGCGGGTGGTCTCGCGGGCGAGCTGGAGGTTGAGGATGGCGATCGAGACGTCCGGCACCGGGACGCGGATGGAGCTGCCGGTGATCTTCGCCTTCAGATCGGGCAGCGCCTTGGCGACGGCGGAGGCGGCGCCGGTCTCGGTGATCACCATGTTGAGCGGCGCCGAGCGCCCGCGCCGCTCCGACTTGTGGTAATTGTCCAGCAGGTTCTGGTCGTTGGTGAACGAGTGGACGGTCTCCACGTGGCCGCGCAGCACGCCGTACTCGTCCGCCATCGCCTTCAGCGGCGGGACGATCGCGTTGGTGGTGCAGGAGGCGCAGGACAGGATCTGCTCGTCCGGCTTGATCGTGTCGTGGTTGACGCCGTGCACGATGTTCGGGACGTCGCCCTTGCCGGGGGCGGTCAGGACGACCTTGTCGATGCCGGGGCGCAGGTGCTTGGACAGGCCCTCGCGGTCGCGCCACTTGCCGGTGTTGTCGATGAGGATGGCGTTCTTGATGCCGTACGCCGTGTAGTCCACCGCCGAGGGGTCGTCGGCGTAGATGACGCGGATCTCGTTGCCGTTGGCGACGATCTTGCTGTTCGCCTCGTCCACGGTGATCGTGCCCTGGAACTGGCCGTGGATGGAGTCGCGGCGCAGCAGCGAGGCCCGCTTGACGATGTCCTGGCCACCGCTGTTGCGGACGACGATGGCGCGCAGCCGCAGTCCGTTGCCCGAGCCGGCCTTCTCGATGAGCAGGCGGGCGAGGAGGCGGCCGATGCGGCCGAACCCGTAGAGGACGACGTCGCGCGGCTCGCGGCGCTCGATCTTGTTGGCACCCGTGGCGCCGGCGACGGCCTCGGCGGTGAACTCCGCCACCGACAGGCCGCGGCCGTCGGCCTTGTAGGTCTCGGCGAGCATGCCGATGTCGATTTGGGAGGGGCCGAGGTCCAGCGTGGTGAGCGCCTGGAGGAACGGCAGGGTCTCGGTGACCGAGAGCTCCGCACCGGCGATCTGGCGGGCGAATCGGTGGGTCTTCAGGATGCTGACCACCGACTTGTTCACCAGGGAGCGGCTGTGCAGCAGGACCGTGACGTCCCGCTCGCGGTGCAGCTTCCCGATCATCGGGATCATCGACTCCGCGATCTCCTCGCGGTACTTCCAGTTGGTGAACGAGTCGTCGTTGACAGTCACAGGCATATCTTTCGAGCTAGGCGGCGCTCATATGCTAACCCCTCGCTCCTTTGAGCGTTCAAGAGGGTGGATGAGCGCCGGACGGCGCCCGGATCTCCCCGCCGTGGCCGGGCGGACGCGGGCCAAGGACCGGCCGGAGGAGGGCCGTTGCCCGGATGCCCCGGGAACCGCCACGGACCGCGGGCGGCCGCGGCCGGGCGAGACCGCGGGGCGGGGTCCCGGTCTGTCTCTTATACACCT
>NZ_WYCT01000113.1 GCF_011008945.1 Streptomyces harenosi | reverse complement strand
GCGCCGGGGGGTGTCCGTCCTCGGAACGGCGCGGAATCGGTCGGCGACCGACTTGCCCGTGTTGACGCGCCAACCGCTGCGGGCGGACACCCCCCGGCACGTCCCTTCCCGCCGCGGGCGTCTGCGGGGTACGTCCCCCCCTCGGCGGACGGTCCCGCCACCCGCAGGCGATCGTGCCACCCCCAGTGCCTGAACGGCCTGCAAGCGCCGGGTTGCGCGGTCCGCCCCGGCGTGGGGCGGGCCGGCGTTCACCCGGGGGCCGGGTGAACGCCGGGGGGATCACTGCTGTGGTGACTCGTCCGGCGGTGGCGGGGCCGTGGGGCGGAGCTTGAGCCAGGCCAGGAAGAACAGGCCCAGCAGCAGCATCCCCACCCCGGTCCACAGGTTGATGTTCACGCCCTCGGCCTTGTCGATGTCGGCGTCGGACGCCGTGATGCCGGCGATCGTGACGATGACGCCGTAGACGACGAACAGGCCACCGATGATGCGCCGGATGTCGAACAGCCGCGCGGCCGTCGCGGACTTGGTCTCCAGTTCGGAGACCTCCCGCTGGACGTCCTTCTCGGAGTAGAACTCGGACATGGTCTCTCCATCCTCCCGCGATCAGAACGAGAACGGGACGTAGCAGGCGGCGGCCAGGATCACCGCGCCCCAGCCCAGCAGGGCCGGCTTGCGGTACCAGGCGTCGTCGCCCTGGGCGGGCGGCTCGGACATGCCGGGCGAGGTGGTGCCGTAGACCAGTCCCTGGAGGTCGGCGGCCGGCTTCGGCCTGGTGAACAGGGACACCGCCACCATGACCACCGCACCGGCGACGAAGCCGGCGATCGCGGAGACGAAGTTGGCGCCCTGGTCGGAGGGGATGTCGATGATGCCCTGCTTGTAGATGACGAAGTAGTTCACCATCGCCGCGGTGGTGCCCGCGATCAGGCCCCAGAAGCCGGACTTCATGGACGCGCGCTTCCAGAACATGCCGATGATGAAGACCACGAACATCGGCACGTTGAAGAAGGAGAACAGCGTCTGGAGGTAGGCCATGATGTTCGAGAAGGACTTGGCCAGGAACGCCGTGCCGATGGACGCGAGCACGCCGATCGCCGTGATCAGCCGGCCGAACCTGACATAGTACTCGTCCGGCCGGCCCTTGACCACGTACTTCGCCCAGATGTCGGCGGTGAAGACGGTGTTGAAGGACGACACGTTCGCCGCCATGCCCGCCATGAACGCGGCCATCAGGCCGGTCACCGCGATGCCGAGCACGCCGTTGGGGAGCAGCGCCTCCATCAGGTACGGGATGGCGTCGTTGTACTGGAGGTCGGAGCCGGGGGTGCCGATGTCCGGGACCAGCGCGGCGGCGACCAGGCCCGGGATCATCACGACGAAGACGATGAAGATCTTGGGCAGGGCGGCGATGAGGGGCGTGCGCTGCGCGGCGGAGAGGTTCTTCGCGGACAGGGCGCGCTGGACCTCGGCGAAGTTCGTCGTCCAGTAGCCGAAGGACAGCACGAAGCCGAGGCCGAGGACGATGGTCAGCCAGTTGGCGCCCAGCGGGTTGTCGCTGCCGATGCCCGTGCCGCCCCAGGAGGTCATGAAGTCCCCGCCGTGCCGTGCGGTGAGCGTGTCGGACAGGCCGTCCCAGCCGCCGGCCTTCTTCAGGCCGAGCACGGTGATCGGGATGAGCGCGGCGAGGATCACGAAGAACTGCAGGACCTCGTTGTAGATCGCCGAGGACAGGCCGCCGAGCGTGATGTAGCCGAGGACGAACGCGCCGGCGACCACGATGGCCACCCAGTCCGGCCAGCCCAGCAGCGCCTCCACCACGATCGACAGGGCGTACAGGTTGACGCCCGCGATCAGGATGGCGGCGAAGGCGAACAGGACCGAACTGAGCAGGTGCGCCGACCGGTCGAAGCGGAGCAGGAGGAACTCGGGGACCGAGCGGACCTTGCTGCCGTAGTAGAAGGGCATCATCACCAGGCCCAGGAAGACCATGGCGGGGATGGCGCCGATCCAGTACCAGTGCGTGGTGTAGACGCCGTACTGCGCGCTGTTGGCGGCCATGCCCAGGATCTCGGTGGCGCCCAGGTTGGCGGCGACGAAGGCGAGACCGGTGACCCAGGCCGGCAGGGAGCGGCCGGACAGGAAGAAGTCGAGGCTGGTTTTGACCGAGCGGCGGGCGGCGAAGCCGATGCCGAGGACGACGACGAAGTAGATCCCGAGGATCGTGTAGTCGAGCCAGTTGGTGGGGAGCCGTAGCTCGGCTGCCAGGTATGTGGGGGTTTGCATAAGAACTCGCTTCGTTGCGCGAACTTGATCCGGACGGAACCTACGCCTCCGCGTTCAGTAAATGAACACTTTCGGTGGTGTTCTTTGTTTGATTGTGATGAGCGAGGGGCGGTGATCGGTTGTGGCGTGTTATGTTCGATTGTGTTGGGTCATTGGGTGTGGGCGCAGAGGAGTCCGGCAGTGAAGAAGACTTCGACCCGGTTGGCCGACGGCCGCGAGCTCATCTACTACGACCTGCGCGACGACACCGTGCGGGACGCCGTCGACCGCCGCCCCCTGGAGCGGACCGTCACGACCTCCGAGATCCGGCGGGACGTGCTGCTCGGTGACGCCGTGGCCGTCGCCTCGCACCGGCAGGGGCGCACCTACCACCCGCCCGCGGACGAGTGCCCCCTGTGCCCCTCGCGGGGCGAGCGGCTGAGCGAGATCCCGGACTCGTCGTACGACGTCGTGGTCTTCGAGAACCGCTTCCCCTCGCTGGCCGGCGACTCCGGCCGGTGCGAGGTGGTGTGTTTCACCTCCGACCACCACGCCTCCTTCGCCGGGCTGAGCGAGGAACAGGCCCGGCTGGTCCTGGACGCCTGGACGGACCGCACGTCGGAGCTGTCCCATCTGCCCTCCGTTGAACAGGTGTTCTGCTTCGAGAACCGGGGTGCCGAGATCGGCGTCACGCTGGGTCACCCGCACGGGCAGATCTACGCTTACCCCTTCACCACCCCGCGCACCGCGCTGATGCTCCGTTCACTCGCGGCCCACAAGGAGGCGACGGGCGGGGAGAACCTGTTCGACGCGGTCGTGGAGCGGGAACGGGCCGGGGAGCGGGTCGTCCTGGAGGGTGAACACTGGATCGCCTTCGTGCCGTACGCCGCGCACTGGCCGTACGAGGTGCACCTGTACCCCAAGCGCCGCGTCCCGGACCTGCTGGGGCTGGACGAGGCGGCGCGCACAGAGTTTCCCCAGGTGTATCTGGAACTGTTGAGGCGCTTCGACCGGATCTTCGGTGAAGGGGAGCCTCCGACGCCGTACATCGCGGCCTGGCACCAGGCCCCGTTCGGGCCGCTGGAGGAGTTCGACGGGGTCAACCGGGACGACTTCGCGCTCCACCTCGAGCTTTTCACCATTCGCCGTACGTCCGGCAAGCTGAAGTTCCTCGCGGGTTCCGAGTCCGGCATGAGCGTGTTCATCAACGACGTGCCGCCGGAGCGCGCGGCCGAGCGACTGCGAGAGGTAGCGAGTTGATGAGTGGGAAGTACCTGGTCACCGGTGGTGCGGGGTATGTCGGCAGCGTCGTCGCCCAGCACCTGCTGGAGGCGGGGCACGAGGTCGTCGTGCTCGACAACCTCTCCACGGGCTTCCGGCAGGGCGTGCCCGCCGGCGCCTCCTTCGTCGAGGGCGACATCCGCGACGCCGCCAAGTGGCTGGACGCCTCCTACGACGGGGTGCTGCACTTCGCCGCGTTCTCGCAGGTCGGCGAGTCGGTGGTGAAGCCGGAGAAGTACTGGGACAACAACGTCGGCGGCACCATGGCCCTGCTGGCGGCCATGCGCACCGCGGGCGTGCGCACGCTGGTGTTCTCCTCCACGGCGGCGACGTACGGCGAGCCCGAGCAGGTCCCGATCACCGAGACCGCGCCGGCCCGGCCCACGAGCCCCTACGGCGCCTCCAAGCTCGCCGTCGACCACATGATCAGCGGTGAGGCCGCCGCGCACGGCCTGGGCGCCGTGTCGCTGCGCTACTTCAACGTGGCCGGCGCCTACGGCGAGTACGGCGAGCGCCACGACCCCGAGTCGCACCTGATCCCGCTGGTCCTCCAGGTGGCCCAGGGACGGCGCGAGGCGATCTCCGTCTACGGCGACGACTACCCGACGCCGGACGGCACCTGCGTCCGCGACTACATCCACGTGGCCGACCTGGCCGAGGCGCACCTGCTGGCGCTGGGCGCGGCCACCCCCGGCGAGCACCTGATCTGCAACCTGGGCAACGGCAACGGCTTCTCGGTGCGCGAGGTCGTCGAGACGGTCCGCCGGGTCACCGGCCACCCCATCCCCGAGGTGGTCGCGCCGCGCCGCGGCGGCGATCCGGCGGTCCTGGTGGCGTCGGCCGCGACCGCACGCGAGAAGCTGGGCTGGAATCCGTCGCGCGCGGACCTCGCGGAGATCGTCGCGGACGCGTGGGAGTTCGCGCAGAAGCGCGCGCAGTAGAACGTCACGAAGGGTCAGGGGTCAGGGATGAGCGAGGCTGTCGCAGGGGCTGTCGCCGAGCGGTTCGCGGAGCTGTACGGGGCCGGTCCGGAAGGAGTGTGGGCGGCACCGGGCCGGGTGAACCTCATCGGTGAGCACACCGACTACAACGACGGCTTCGTCATGCCGTTCGCCCTCCCGCACACGGCCGTCGCCGCCGTGTCCCGGCGCGAGGACGGCCTCCTGCGCCTGCACTCGGCGGACGTCGAAGGCGGCGTGAGCGAGCTGCGCGTGGCCGATCTGGCCCCCGGGACCGACCGGGGCTGGACGGCGTACCCGGCGGGCGTGGTCTGGGCGCTGCGCGAGGCCGGCCACGAGGTGACCGGCGCCGACATCCACCTGGCCTCGACGGTCCCGGCGGGCGCCGGCCTGTCGTCGTCGGCCGCGCTGGAGGTCGTGGTGGCGCTCGCCCTCAACGACCTGTACGGCCTGGGACTGCGCGGCTGGCAGCTCGCCCGCCTGTGCCAGCGCGCGGAGAACGTCTACGTCGGCGCCCCCGTCGGCATCATGGACCAGACCGCCGCGGCCTGCTGCGAGGCCGGCCACGCCCTGTTCCTGGACACCCGCGACCTGTCCCAGCGGCAGATCCCCTTCGACCTGGCCGCCGAGGGCATGCGCCTGCTGGTCGTCGACACCCAGGTCAAGCACGCGCACAGCGAGGGCGAGTACGGCAAGCGCCGGGCCGGCTGCGAGAAGGGCGCCGCCCTGCTCGGCGTCGACGCCCTGCGCGACGTGCCCTACGACGGGCTGGAGGCGGCCCTGGAGCGGCTCGGCGACGACGAGGAGGTGCGCCGCCTGGTCCGGCACGTCGTCACCGAGGACGAGCGCGTGGAGCGCGTGGTGTCCCTGCTGGAGTCGGGCAGGACCGGGGAGATCGGCCCGGTGCTGACCGAGGGCCACGCCTCGCTGCGGGACGACTTCCGCATCTCCTGCCCGGAACTGGACCTCGTCGTCGACACCGCCCTGGCCGAGGGGGCGCTGGGCGCCCGGATGACGGGCGGCGGCTTCGGCGGCTCGGCGATCGTCCTGGCCCGGGCCGCGGACGTGGAGACCCTGACCAAGGCGGTCCAGGAGGCGTTCGCGCGGGCCGGTCTCACCGCGCCGCGCGTGTTCGAGGCGGTGCCGTCGGCGGGGGCGCGACGGCTGGCCTGACTCAGTCCAGGGCCTTCGTCAGCGTGTACTCGGTGATCCCCGGCGGGTAGTCGGGGACCACCCCCACCACCTCGTACCCCTGCCTGCGGTAGAAGCCGGGCGCCTGGAAGTCCCAGGTCTCCAGGCGCACCGCGCGGCAGCCGCGCTCGCCGCGGGCGACGCGTTCGGCCTCGGTGAGCAGACGGGAGCCGAGGCCCGCGCCCCGGTGGCGGGCCTCGACCCACAGATACGTCACGTGCAGCCAGCCGGCCCAGGTGTGGCCGACCAGCCCGCCGGCCAGCCCGCCGGTCCGGTCCGACGCCCAGACGTGCAGGGGGGACTCCCGGGCGGCGGGGGTGCCGCGCAGGGCGCGCAGGACGGGGGAGGCCGCGGTGTTCGACTCCCTCAGGCGGGACCGCAGCAGATCGCGCCGCGCCATGTCGACTTCTGTCTCGAGACGAAACATGCGGCACACCATAAACGCGCCGGACCGTCAGTTCTGCAAATAGACTTCCGCTCCCCGCCCCCGTCCGTACCCTGAGGAGCAGCACCGGTGGGGGCCGGTGCCGTTCAGGGGGCGAGAAGCCGGGTACGGCGCCCGGGGCGGGGGTAGCGGTTCTCCGGACGGCGGCGGCCGTGCGGCCGCGACGGCCCGTCCCCGGTGCGAGAACGGTTCGGACACGGGGTCCCGGGTGTCGTGCCCGTGCCGGTGCCGCCCCGTGACGGTCGGTGATCCCCTGCTCTTCGGGAGCGCGGGGAAGGGGGTTTCGTGGTTCGCATCCGAGTGCTGGTCGTCGACGACCACCGGATCTTCGCCGAGTCGCTGGCCGCCGCCCTGGCCGCCGAGCCCGACGTCGAGGTCTCCGCGGCGGGCAGCGGACCGGCCGCCCTGCGCTGCCTGGAGCGGGCGGCGGGCGAGGGGCGCCGCTTCGACGTGCTGCTCGTCGACGCCGACCTGGGCGCCGCCCCGGGGCTGCGGTCCGCGGCGCCCGTGCACGGCGGCGGCGAGGACGGGGTGGTCGACGGGATCTCGCTCGTCGCCGGGGTGCGCGCCGCGCAGCCGGGGGTGCGGGTCGTCGTGCTCGCCGAGAAGGACGACCCCCGGCGGGCGGCCCTGGCCCTCCAGGCCGGCGCCTGCGGGTGGGTGGCCAAGGACTGCTCCCTGTCGCGGCTGCTGGCCGTCGTCCGGGGCGTGCTGCGCGACGAGACCCATCTGCCGCCCGCCCTGCTGACCGGCGTCCTGCGGGAGCTGACCGCCGCCCGCAGGCACCGCACCGAGAGCGAGCGGCTGGTGGAGTCCCTGACCCCGCGGGAGCGGGAGGTGCTGCGCTGCATGGTCGCCGGGCTCGGGCGCAAGGCCGTCGCCGAGCGGCTCTACCTGTCCCCGCACACCGTGCGCACCCATATGCAGAACGTGCTGGGGAAACTGGGCGTGCACTCCACGCTCGCCGCGGTCGCGCTGGCCCGGCGGGCCGGAGTGGGCCCGGCCGAGCTGCCGGGGGACGTCGTCGAGCGGGGCGGTCGGCTGGCGTAGGGGCCCGGACCGGCCCTAACCGGGGATGTTGTCGAACGGGGCGGTCAGCTGGCGCAGCAGTGCGGCCAGTTCCATGCGCTGGGCCCGGGAGAGCTCCGCCAGGATCGCGCGCTCCTGGTCCAGCAGCCCCGCCAGCGCCTGGTCGGCGCGGTCCCGGCCCTCGTCCGTCAGCCGCACCAGCACGCCCCGGCGGTCGCTGGGGTCGGGCAGGCGCTCCACCAGGCCCTTCTTGGCCAGGCGGTCGATGCGGTTGGTCATCGTGCCCGAGGTGACCAGGGTCTGCGTCAGCAGCTGGCCGGGCGAGAGCTGGTACGGGGTGCCCGCACGGCGCAGCGCCGTCAGGACGTCGAACTCCCACGGCTCCAACTGGTGCTCGGAGAAGGCCAGCCGGCGCGCGCGGTCCAGGTGCCGGGCCAGCCGGCTCACGCGGCTGAGCACCTCGAGCGGTTCCACGTCGAGGTCCGGGCGCTCCCGGCGCCATGCTGCGACCAGCCGATCGACCTCGTCCTCCATACGATCAGTGTAGTGGTTGTGTCGACGTGAAGTCTCTTGACGTCAAGACACGTTGGGGAGAGGCTGACGGCATGGCCGAACCCGCCTGGGACCCCGCCCAGTACCTCCGCCACGCCGGTCACCGCGCCCGCCCCTTCACCGACCTCCTCGCCCGGGTCCCCGACCCGGCCACCGACGCCCCCCACGTCGCCGACCTGGGCTGCGGCCCCGGCCACCTCACCGCCCTCCTCGCCGACCGCTGGCCCGCCGCCCGCGTCACCGGCTACGACAACTCCCCGCAGATGCTCCAGCAGGCCCGCCGGCACACCGGCCCCACCCGGGGCGGCGGACACCTCGACTTCGTCCACGCCGACGCCCGCACCTGGACCCCCGGCGCGCCGCACGACCTGATCGTCTCCAACGCCGCCCTCCAGTGGGTGCCGGACCACGCCGAGCTGTTCCCCGCCTGGATCGACGCCCTCGCCCCCGGCGGCACCCTCGCCTTCCAGGTGCCCGGCAACTTCGGCGCCCCCAGCCACCGCCTGCTGCGGGAGCTCGCCCGCGCCCCCCGCTGGCGCACCCGCCTCACCGGCGTCCTACGCCACGACGACGCCGTCCTCGCCCCCGCCGCCTACCTGGACCGCCTCACCGCCCTCGGCTGTGCCGCCGACGTGTGGGAGACGACGTACGTCCATCTCCTGACGGGCGAGGACCCCGTCCTCGACTGGGTGAAGGGCACCGCGCTGCGGCCGGTGCTGACCGCGCTGGACGACGACCCGGCGGAACGGGACGCCTTCGTCGACGCCTACCGGACCGCCCTGCGCCGCGCCTACCCGGCCGGTCCGCACGGCACCCCGTTCCCGTTCCGCCGGGTCTTCGCGGTCGCCCGCAAACGCACGTGAACGCCGCTTCAGGACTTGCGGTGCCCTATCAGCCGCGGTCTGGGCTCCAGCCCGTCCAGACCGTGCCAGGCCAGGTTCACCAGATGGGCCGCCACCTCCGCCTTCTTCGGACGGCGCACGTCCAGCCACCACTGGCCGGTCAGCGCCACCATGCCGACCAGCGCCTGCGCGTACAGCGGCGCCAGCTTCGGATCGAAGCCCCGGCTCTTGAACTCCTTGCCGAGGATGTCCTCCACCTGGGTGGCGATGTCCGAGATGAGCGAGGCGAAGGACCCCGTCGACTGGGGGATGGGCGAGTCACGGACCAGGATGCGGAACCCGTCCGTGTACTCCTCGATGTAGTCCAGCAGCGCGAACGCCGCCTGCTCCAGCAGTTCCCGGGGGTGGCCCGCGGTGAGCGAACCCGTCACCATGTCCAGCAGGCACCGCATCTCGCGGTCCACCACCACGGCGTACAGCCCCTCCTTGCCGCCGAAATGCTCGTACACCACCGGCTTGGAGACCCCGGCCTTCGCCGCGATCTCCTCCACCGACGTGCCCTCGAAACCCTTGGCCGCGAAGAGGGTGCGACCGATCTCCAGAAGCTGCTGGCGGCGCTCGGCACCGGTCATCCGGGTACGGCGCGTACGCCGCGGCTTGTCGTTGCTGGGGGTGCTGGAGTCGGTCGCCACAGCGACCATCATGCCGCCTTGACGGTTTCCTTCCCGCGCCGGGAGCCGCCTTCCCCGTCGTTGCGGCGCGCATCGATACGCGAGCGCGACGGCCAGCGCACGTCGTACGCCCAGCCCGCCCGCTCGAACCAGCGGATCAGACGGGCCGAGGAGTCGAGCTGGCCGCGCTCCACCCCGTGCCGCGCCGAGGTCGGGTCGGCGTGGTGCAGGTTGTGCCAGGACTCGCCGCACGACAGGATCGCCAGCCACCACACGTTGCCCGAGCGGTCACGCGACTTGAACGGCCGCTTGCCCACCGCGTGGCAGATCGAGTTGATCGACCACGTGACGTGGTGCAGCAGCGCCACCCGGACGAGCGAACCCCAGAAGAAGGCCGTGAACGCCCCCCACCACGACATGGTGACCAGACCGCCGATCAGCGGCGGCAGCAGCAGGGAGACCGCCGTCCACAGGGCGAACTGGCGGGAGATCGCACGCATCGTGCGGTCCTTGATCAGATCCGGCGCGTACTTGTCCTGCGGCGTCTGCTCCTCGTCGAACATCCAGCCGATGTGCGCCCACCACAGGCCCTTCATCAGGGCCGGGACCGACTCGCCGTACCGCCACGGGGAGTGCGGATCGCCCTCGTGGTCGGAGTACTTGTGGTGCTTGCGGTGGTCGGCGACCCAGCGCACCAGCGGCCCCTCGACCGCCATCGACCCCATGATCGCCAGAGCGATCTTCAGCGGCCGCTTCGCCTTGAAGGAGCCGTGGGTGAAATGGCGGTGGAAGCCGATGGTGATGCCGTGGCAGCCCAGGAAGTAGAAGAACACCAGCAGGCCGAGATCGAGCCAGCTCACGCCCCACCCCCACGCCAGCGGAACCGCCGCCAGCAGCGCGAGGAACGGAACGGTGATGAACAGCAGGAGCGTGATCTGCTCGATCGAGCGCTTCTGCTCGCCACCCAGCGTGGCGGAGGGCGTGGTGGTGTCGTCGGGCGCCTTCGGAGCCTGTGCGATCACATCGGAGCTTGTGGTCATACGCGTCCCCTGTGGGGTCGAGGATGGTGAGTGTGCCGCGCTGCGAAAACGGTGCCCAGTTCCTACGGTCCCGTAACCTACGGCTTCGTAAGTATGGCAGCGCGATCCCCGGCGGCAAGAGCCCACGAGCCTGCGCCTCCGACACGACACCTAGACTTGGAGACGGTCGGACAGCGCGGTCCGCTCTGAAGTTTTCTTCCCGGACGTCCGGCCCGCAAGCGGCGTGCGCCGCGCGAGACGTCCGTCCGGGTTCCCTCCCAGACGAGCTTCAACACTGCAAGGAGCCGCACCTGTGAGCAGTGCCGACGACCTGACTACGCGGTCCACGACGACCAGCAGCGAGCTGCGCGCCGACATCCGCCGACTGGGCGACCTCCTCGGGGAGACCCTCGTCCGGCAGGAAGGCCCCGAGCTGCTGGACCTCGTCGAGAAGGTACGCCGCCTCACCCGGGAAGACGGGGAGGCCGCCGCCGAGCTGCTGCGCGGCACGGAACTGGAGACCGCGGCCAAGCTGGTCCGCGCCTTCTCCACCTACTTCCACCTCGCCAACATCACCGAACAGGTCCACCGGGGCCGCGAGCTGCGCGCCCGGCGCGCCGCCGAGGGCGGCCTGATCGCCCGTACCGCCGACCGGCTCAAGGACGCCGACCCCGAGCACCTGCGCGAGGCGGTCGCCAACCTCAACGTCCGCCCCGTCTTCACCGCCCACCCCACCGAGGCCGCCCGCCGCTCCGTCCTCAACAAGCTGCGCCGCGTCGCCGCCCTCCTGGACACCCCCGTCCTGGAATCCGACCGGCGCCGCCACGACACCCGGCTGGCCGAGAACATCGACCTCGTCTGGCAGACCGACGAACTGCGCGTCGTCCGCCCCGAACCCGCCGACGAGGCCCGCAACGCCATCTACTACCTCGACGAACTGCACGCCGGCGCCGTCGGCGACGTCCTGGAGGACCTGACCGCCGAACTGGAACGGGTCGGCGTCAGGCTCCCCGACGACACCCGCCCCCTCACCTTCGGCACCTGGATCGGCGGCGACCGCGACGGCAACCCCAACGTCACCCCCCAGGTCACCTGGGACGTCCTGATCCTCCAGCACGAGCACGGCATCAACGACGCGCTGGAGACCATCGACGAACTGCGCGGCCTGCTGTCCAACTCCATCCGCTACACCGGCGCCACCGAGGAGCTGCTGGACTCCCTCCAGGCCGACCTCGACCGGCTGCCCGAGATCAGCCCCCGCTACAAGCGCCTCAACGCCGAGGAGCCCTACCGGCTCAAGGCCACCTGCATCCGGCAGAAGCTGGAGAACACCAAGAAGCGCCTCGCCGAGGGCACCACCCACCAGCCCGGCCGCGACTACCTCGGCACCAGCGAACTCCTCGCCGACCTGCGCATCATCCAGACCTCCCTGCGCGAGCACCGCGGCGGCCTCTTCGCCGACGGCCGCCTCGCCCGCACCATCCGCACCCTGGGCGCCTTCGGCCTCCAGCTCGCCACCATGGACGTCCGCGAACACGCCGACGCCCACCACCACGCCCTCGGCCAGCTCTTCGACCGGCTCGGCGAGGAATCCTGGCGCTACGCCGACATGCCCCGCGAGTACCGCGCCAAGCTCCTCGCCAAGGAGCTCAGGTCCCGAAGGCCCCTGGCCCCCACCCCGGCACCCGTGGACGCCGCCGGCGCGAAGACCCTCGGCGTCTTCCAGACCGTCAAGCGCGCCCTGGAGGTCTTCGGGCCCGAGGTCATCGAGTCGTACATCATCTCCATGTGCCAGGGCGCCGACGACGTCTTCGCTGCCGCCGTCCTCGCCCGCGAGGCCGGCCTCATCGACCTGCACGCCGGCTGGGCCAAGATCGGCATCGTGCCGCTGCTGGAGACCACCGACGAACTCAAGGCGGCCGACACCATCCTGGAGGACATGCTCTCCGACCCGTCGTACCGCAGGCTCGTGGCCCTGCGCGGCGACGTCCAGGAGGTCATGCTCGGCTACTCCGACTCCTCCAAGTTCGGCGGCATCACCACCAGCCAGTGGGAGATCCACCGCGCCCAGCGCCGCCTGCGCGACGTCGCCCACCGCTACGGCGTCCGGCTCCGCCTCTTCCACGGCCGCGGCGGCACCGTCGGCCGCGGCGGCGGCCCCACCCACGACGCCATCCTCGCCCAGCCCTGGGGCACCCTCGAGGGCGAGATCAAGGTCACCGAACAGGGCGAGGTCATCTCCGACAAGTACCTCATCCCCTCCCTGGCCCGGGAGAACCTGGAACTGACGGTCGCCGCCACCCTCCAGGCGTCGGCCCTGCACACCGCCCCCCGGCAGTCCCAGGAGGCCCTCGCCCGCTGGGACGCCGCCATGGACGTCGTCTCCGACGCCGCCCATGCCGCCTACCGCCGCCTGGTGGAGGACCCCGACCTCCCGGCGTATTTCTTCGCCTCCACCCCCGTCGACCAGCTCGCCGACCTCCACCTCGGCTCCCGCCCGTCGCGGCGCCCCGACTCCGGCGCCGGCCTCGACGGACTGCGCGCCATCCCGTGGGTGTTCGGCTGGACCCAGTCCCGGCAGATCGTCCCCGGCTGGTTCGGCGTCGGCTCCGGCCTCAAGGCCCTGCGCGAGGCGGGCCTGGACACGGTGCTGGAGGAGATGTACGGCCAGTGGCACTTCTTCCGCAACTTCATCTCCAACGTCGAGATGACGCTCGCCAAGACCGACCTGCGGATCGCCGCCCACTACGTGGAGACCCTGGTACCGCAGGAGCTGCGGCACGTCTTCGACACCATCCGCGCCGAACACGAGCTGACCGTGCGCGAGGTCCTCGGCGTCACCGGTGAGAAGGAACTGCTCGACGCCCAGCCGGTGCTCAAGCAGACCTTCGCCATCCGCGACGCCTACCTCGACCCGATCTCCTACCTCCAGGTCGCCCTGCTCAAGCGCCAGCGCGACGCGGCCGCCGCCGGCCAGGAGCCCGACCCGCTCCTGGCCCGCGCCCTGCTGCTGACCGTCAACGGCGTGGCGGCCGGCCTGCGCAACACCGGCTGACCCGCACCCCGGGCACCGGAAAGCAGCGAAAAGGGCCCCCGTACCCGGCCGGGTACGGGGGCCCGCTCCACCCCGGGGCCGGGGTTCCGCGTCGTACGGGTCCGGGGCTCGCGTCGCGCCGGGTCCGGGGCCCGCGTCGTGCCGGGTCCGGGGCCCGTGTCGTGCCGGGTCCGGGGTCCGGGGCCCGTGTCGTGCCGGGTCCCGTGTCGTACGGGTCTAAGGCCCGCGTCGTACGGGTTCCGGGTCCCGCGTCGCGCCGGAGGCCCGGGGTCGGGTCCAGCGTCGTACCGGGCCCCTGGGTCGGGATCAGCGTCGTACCGGGCCCCTGGGTCGGGTCCGGCGTCGTACCCGGGGGCTCGGGCCCCCGCGTCACACCGTCGCGAAGGCCGCCGTCAGCAGTGCCACTCCCGACCCGGCCAGCACCCACGCCGCCGCGGTCCGCCGCAGACCGCCCGCCACGACCACCGACGCCAGCAGCAGCGCCCCGCCCAGCGGCACCCACGCGTACAGGATCCCGGCCACACCGGAGCGCACCGCGTCCACGCCACCGGGCTTCACCACCACCCCGTACGTGCGCCCCTCGGCCACGGCCACCGAGTCCTCCAGCACCACCCGCGACCGCGCCCGCGACCCCGCCGACACCGGCCGGTACGGCCCACTGCACGTACCGCCACCGCACCGCGCCACCTCGACCGTGCCGCGCTCGCGCCCCTTGGGCAGCATCACGTGCTGCGCGGTGCCCCACGAGGCCCACACACCGGCGATCAGGATCAGCACCGTGACCGTGCCCATCGCCGCCACCCGCCCGAAGCGCAGAGCGGCGGCCGGGGCCTGACGGGAACGCGGGGCAGAGGCAGGCATGGCCGGGATCATTGGCCATACCCGCACGACCGGTCAACGCATGTAAGAGACAAGCCGGGGGCTGTCTTCAGCCGACACCGGCTCCCGGCCCCCGGGCAGCCGGGCCCGGCACCGGAACCCGAGCCGGGACGCCCTCCCCCGCGGCAGGGCGCCACCGAGCCGCCCCCCTCAGGAGTTGTACGCGCTCTGCGCCCGCTCCAGACCCTCCGTCACCAGGCACTCCACCGCGTCCGCCGCCCGGTCCACGAACCAGTCCAGCTCCTTGCGCTCCACCGACGAGAAGTCCTTCAGCACGAAGTCCGCCACCGGCATCCGCCCCGGCGGCCGGCCGATCCCGCACCGCACCCGGTGGTACTCCGCCCCCATCGCCTTGGTGATCGACTTCAGCCCGTTGTGCCCGTTGTCCCCGCCGCCCAGCTTCAGCCGCAGCACCCCGTAGTCGATGTCCAGCTCGTCGTGGACCGCCACCACATGGGCCACCGGCACCTTGTAGAAGTCCCGCAGCGCGTTGACCGGACCACCCGACAGGTTCATGTACGACATCGGCTTCGCCAGCACCACCCGCCGGCTCGCCGGCCCCGGCGGACCGATCCGGCCCTCCACCACCTGCGCCTGCGCCTTCCCGTGCCGCTTGAAACGGCCCCCGATGCGCTCCGCGAGCAGATCCGCCACCATGAAACCGACGTTGTGCCGGTTCATGGCGTACTCCGGCCCTGGATTGCCGAGACCCGCGATCAGCCAGGGAGCACCCGCGTCGGTCGTCACGTCCATGTCTCCTTCATACGCGTCGGCCGCTGCCCCCCGAAGGGGACAGCGGCCGACCGGAACGATGCCTGCGGGCCTCGACGGCCCTCGGTGAGCGGCGGCTCAGGCCTCGGCGGCCTCTTCGCCCTCGCCCTCGGCGGGAGCCTCGACCTGGGCGTTCACGACCTGCAGCACGGCCGTCTCGCCGTCCACCGCCAGCTTGGTGCCCTTCGGCAGCGGGATGTCCTTGGCGTGGACGGTGTCACCCGCGGTCAGGCCCTCGATGGAGACGGTCACCGACTCCGGGATGTGCGTGGCCTCGGCCTCGACCGTCACGGTGTCCAGCAGGTGCTCCAGCAGGTTGCCGCCCGGGGCCAGCTCGCCCTCGGTCTGGACCACGATCTCGACCGTGACCGTCTCGCCACGCTGCACGAGCTGGAGGTCGACGTGCTCCAGGAAGCCCTTCAGCGGGTCGCGCTGCACGGCCTTCGGGATCGCCAGCTCGTTGGTCTTGCCGTCGATGTCCAGCGCGATCAGCACGTTCGGCGTACGCAGCGCCAGCAGCAGGTCGTGGCCCGGGAACGTCAGGTGCAGCGGGTCAGAACCGTGCCCGTACAGCACACCCGGAACCTTGTTGTCACGGCGGATACGACGCGCGGCACCCTTGCCGAACTCGGTGCGCGTCTCGGCGGCGATCTTCACCTCGGACATGATCACTCCTCGCAGTAATTCAGAAACGGACGTGGTCACCCGGCCACGAACGGCCTGCTACGAAGAGCGCGTCGATTACGGACCGCCGTACGAGCCTCTTCCGAAGCGGTACGGCCTCCCTCGCCGAGCAACTGCAGCAGTCTACTCGGAGAGGGAGGCCGTACCCAAAACGATCTCCGGGGCCCGGGACCGCCGAGCCCTCGAGTCCGGGGCCCCGGAGGGAAGAACCCTTACTGCTCGTCGAACAGGCTCGTCACCGAACCGTCCTCGAACACCTCACGCACCGCACGCGCGATCGTCGGCGCGATCGACAGCACCGTGATCTTGTCCAGCTCCAGCTCGTTCGGCGTCGGCAGCGTGTTCGTGAAGACGAACTCGCTCACCTTCGAGTTCTTCAGCCGGTCCGCCGCCGGACCCGACAGCACACCGTGCGTCGCCGTCACGATGACGTCCTCCGCGCCGTGCGCGAACAGGGCGTCCGCCGCCGCGCAGATCGTGCCACCGGTGTCGATCATGTCGTCGACCAGGACACAGATCCGGCCCTTCACATCACCGACGACCTCGTGGACCGTCACCTGGTTCGCCACGTCCTTGTCACGGCGCTTGTGCACGATCGCCAGCGGCGCGCCCAGCCGGTCGCACCAGCGGTCCGCGACCCGCACCCGGCCCGCGTCCGGCGAGACCACCGTCAGCTTCTGCCGGTCCACCTTCGCGCCCACGTAGTCCGCCAGCAGCGGCAGCGCGAACAGGTGGTCCACCGGCCCGTCGAAGAAGCCCTGGATCTGGTCCGTGTGCAGATCCACGGCGAGGATCCGGTCCGCACCGGCGGTCTTCATCAGATCCGCGATCAGACGCGCCGAGATCGGTTCACGTCCCCGGTGCTTCTTGTCCTGCCGCGCGTAACCGTAGAAGGGCACGATGACGGTGATGGAGCGGGCCGACGCGCGCTTCAGCGCGTCGATCATGATCAGCTGCTCCATGATCCATTTGTTGATCGGAGCCGTGTGGCTCTGGATCAGGAAGCAGTCCGCACCACGGGCCGACTCCTGGTACCGCACATAGATCTCGCCATTGGCGAAGTCGAAGGCCTTCGTCGGGACGACCCCGACACCCAGCTCGTGGGCGACCTCCTCGGCAAGCTCGGGGTGGGCGCGGCCGGAGAAGAACATCATCTTCTTCTCGCCGGTCGTCTTGATCCCGGTCACAGCACTTTCTCCTCAGAGGTGTCGCAGCTGGGTCACACACCAAGCCGTCCCCGCACACGCGGGAGGCCGTCTCAGCTGGTGGGGTGCGGGTGTGCACTTATCACGGTACGCCGTGTTCGACGCACCGGTTTCCGGTCAGCCTTCGCCGCCCGGCTCCCGGGACGCCGCCTCGGCCGCCTTCGCGGCCGCGCTCCCGGGACGCTTACGGGCCACCCAACCCTCGATATTGCGCTGCTGACCGCGGGCCACGGCCAGCGAACCGGGCGGCACGTCCTTCGTGATCACCGAGCCGGCCGCGGTGTACGCGCCGTCCCCGATCGTGACAGGAGCCACAAACATGTTGTCCGAACCCGTACGGCAGTGAGAACCGACGGTCGTGTGATGTTTGTCCTGCCCGTCGTAGTTCACGAACACACTCGCGGCACCGATGTTCGTGTACTCACCGATCGTCGCGTCACCGACGTACGACAGATGCGGCACCTTCGTGCCCTCACCGATCGTCGCGTTCTTCGTCTCGACGTACGTACCGATCTTGCCCTTGGCGCCGAGCCGCGTACCGGGCCGCAGATACGCGTACGGACCCACCGTCGCCCCCGGGCCGATCTCGGCCGCCAGCGCCACCGTGTTGTCCACCCGCGCGCCCGCGCCCACCCGCGTGTCCGTCAGCCGCGCGTTCGGCCCGACCTCGCAGCCCTCCGCCAGATGCGTGGCACCGTGCAACTGCGTGCCCGGGTGCACCAGCACGTCCCGCTCGAACGACACCGTCACGTCGACCCAGGTCGTCGCCGGGTCCACCACCGTCACACCCGACAGCATCGCGCGCGTCAGCAGCCGGTCGTTCAGGATCCGGCGGGCCTCGGCGAGCTGCACCCGGTTGTTGATCCCGGCGATCTCACGGTGATCACCCGCCACACAGGCACCCACCCGGTGACCGGCCTCCCGCAGAATCCCCAGGACGTCCGTCAGGTACTCCTCGCCCTGGCTGTTGTCCGTGCGGACCTTCCCCAGCGCGTCCGCCAGCAACCGCCCGTCGAACGCGAAGACACCCGAGTTGATCTCGCGGATCGCCCGCTGCGCGTCCGTCGCGTCCTTGTGCTCGACGATCGCCGTCACCGCGCCCGTGGCCCCGTCCCGCACGATCCGGCCGTAACCGGTCGCGTCCGGGACCTCCGCCGTCAGCACCGTCACCGCGTTGCCGTCCCCGGCGTGGGTCGAGGCCAGGGACCGCAGCGTCTCGGCCGTCAGCAGCGGGGTGTCGCCGCAGACGACGACCACGGTCCCGTCGACCCCGCCGCCCAGCTCCTCCAGCGCCATCCGCACGGCGTGCCCGGTGCCGTTCTGCTCCGCCTGCACGGCGGTGCGGACGTCCGGGGCGACCTCGGCCAGGTGCGCGGTGACCTGCTCGCGGGCGTGGCCCACGACGACGACCAGGTGCTCCGGCTCCAGCTCGCCGGCGGCGGCCAGCACATGGCCCACCAGGGAACGGCCGCAGATGTCGTGCAGGACCTTCGGCGTGGCCGACTTCATACGGGTGCCCTCACCCGCTGCGAGAACGACGACGGCTGCCGGGCGGTTGGCGCTCACGGGATGCCCTTCGGCTGTGGGGTGGGGTTGGACATCCGCAGGATACCGGGGGGCATGGCGGGGGCCATGGGCGCGGGTCCCGGGCGGAAACGCCGGCGGTCGGGACCCGAACCGAGGCCCTGGGCACTGATGGCTCCCCCGCAAGGATTCGAACCTTGTCCTGCTGGTACCAAAAACCAGTGTGCTGCCAGTTACACCACGGGGGACAGCGCCTCAGACCTTACCGGAGACGTGCTCGCGCGTGGGTCACGATGCCGTTCCACCAGCCCTCGATGCGGTTGTAGAGATCGGCACTTCGCGCCACGGTCACGACCAGGCAGCCGTGATAGGACCCGCCGGTGTTCTTGCGCACGGTCTTCGGGTTGTGCCGCTTGAGCGTCGGCTTGGCGAAGGCGGAGACTTCCACACCGGCGAGCTGCGCCCAGTAGCGGCAGGCGGCGTCCACGTCCGCGGTCTCGTGGATCAGCACCCGGAAGCCGAGCCGGTCACGGCTCACCTCGAGCAGGTCCAGCCAGGCGAGGTACACCTGGATCACGCCGGGGTCGCTGTTGACGAAGACGGCGCGTTCGCGGCGGTCGTAGGGCTTGCTCTTGGAGCCTTCGGCCCAGTACAGCGCCAGCCCCGTCATGAACAGCTCTCGGTCGGAGAGGCCGGCGATCTCCTGCGCCGCGCTGTCCTTGATGCACTTGAGTTCCTCGTTGCGTGCGTCGCGCAGGCGGGCCAGGCCGGCCTGCATGAGTGCCTGCTGTTCCTCCTGGGTGTAGCGCGGCCGCGGTCTGGGCAGGTCGCGCACCCACAGCGAGACCGAGCTGCGGGAGCAGCCCAGCTCCGCCTCGATCCGGTCGTACGTCCAGCCCCGCAGGCGCAGCTCGCGGGCCCGCTCCCGCAGGTCGTCCTTGGCGTTGGGGCGCCTGGTCCACGGGGGCGGGGGTTCGCCCTTGACCAGCCGGTTGAGGAGGTCGTTGTTGTAGACCTTCAGCTCGTCGCGGATCTGGCGGAGGCTGTGGCCGGCCCGTCGCAGTGCCACCGCCCTGTCCCGCAGGGTGTCGAAGTCGGTCGGGGTGCCGGGTGGGTGTGCCATGGGCATACCGTCCGGGTGGAATGACCGGATCCGGTATCGAACGGCAAGGGTTCACCAGTTCGAGGGAAAAGGGGTGGTTTTGCATGCGGCCGGTTGCGGCCCGTGACGGGGGACAGGGGGAGAAAGTCGCCGGAAACGCCGCAGGGCGCGCCCGTAGGCTGGAGCCATGACCACGACGGGGGAAGACCACGTGCCGGCCCGGGGAGGGCCGTGGTGGTGGGCCAGATGGCGCGGGGCCGCGCTGGACGCGGCGCTGGCCGCGGTGTCCGCGCTGGAGTGCGCGGTGGAGGGGGTTCCGTTCGCCCGGGACGCGGGGATCCCGGTGGCGGCGGGGGTGGTGTTCGGCCTGCTGGCCGGCTCCGTGCTGCTGGTGCGGCGGCAGTGGCCGATCGCCGTGGTGCTGGTGGCGATCGCGGTCACGCCGGCCCAGATGGGTTCCCTGATGGGGATCGTCGGTCTGTACACGCTGGCGGCCTCGGAGCTGCCGCGCCGGATCATCGGCGCGCTGGCGGGGATGTCGCTGCTGGGCACGCTGATCGTGATGTTCGTGCGGTTGCGGCAGGACATGGCGCGGGGGGATCTGGATCTCGGGGACTGGTTCGTGCCGTTCGCCTCGATCACCGCGTCGCTGGGGCTCACCGCGCCACCGGTGCTGCTCGGCATGTACGTGGGGGCGCGGCGGCGGCTGATGGAGAGCCTGCGTGAGCGGGCGGACAGTCTGGAGCGGGAGCTTCAGTTGCTGGCGGAGCGGGCCGAGGAGCGGGCCGAGTGGGCCAGGAGCGAGGAGCGGACGCGGATCGCGCGGGAGATGCACGACGTGGTCGCGCACCGGGTGAGTCTGATGGTGGTGCACGCGGCGGCGTTGCAGGCGGTGGCGCGGAAGGACCCGGAGAAGGCGGTGCGGAACGCCGCGCTGGTGGGGGACATGGGGCGGCAGGCGCTGACCGAGTTGCGGGAGATGCTCGGGGTGCTGCGCAGTGGCGGGGCCGAGCGCCGGGAGCGGGCGGTGTCGGCGGCGCCGTTGGCGGCGGTGGGGGCGGCGGCCGCGGCGGCGGCGTCGCGGGCGGCCGCGGAGGAGGGCGGTCCGTGTCTGGCGGAGCTGGAGGAGCTGGTCGGGCAGTCGGCGGCGGCGGGGATGGCCGTGGACCTGTCCGTGGAGGGTGAGCCGCGTTCGTGTGCGGCGGAGGTGGAGCAGACGGCGTTCCGGGTGGTGCAGGAGGCGCTGACCAACGTCCACAAGCACGCGGCGGGCGCGAAGACGCATGTGCGGCTCGCGTACCGGGCTTCGGAGATCGCGATGCAGGTGGAGAACGAGCCGCCGCCGGAGGGGTCGCCGGCGTCGGCGGCGCGGTTGCCGTCGGGCGGGAACGGCCTGGTGGGGATGAAGGAGCGTGTGGTCGCGCTGGGTGGGGTGTTCGTGTCGGGGCCGACGGAGGCGGGGGGTTTCCGGGTGTCGGCGGTGATCCCGGAGCCGTAGAACGCGGGGGTGGGTGCAGGGCCGCAGGGCCGTAGGGCGTGGGGCGGGCC
>NZ_WYCT01000112.1 GCF_011008945.1 Streptomyces harenosi | reverse complement strand
CCCCGGGGCGGGGCACGGCCGCGGCGGGGCGGGGGCCGTCCGCGGCCGGGTGGTCCGGCGCGGTTTCGCGGGCGTCCGCCCCGGCGGTCACCTGCGCGGTGTCCGCCCCGGCGGTCTCCTGCGCGGCGTCGGTGCCGTCGGACGCCGCGAGCAGGGCGTCCAGGACCGGTCGGTGGCGGGCGGTGAGGTACGTGCCGAGCTCCGCGAGGGTGTGGTACTCGAACAGCAGAGTCTTGGACAGGGAGCCGAAGGTCTTCTCCAGGTGCGCGGTCAGCTCCGTCGCCAGCATCGAGTCCATGCCGTACGAGCCGAGCGGCTCGTCCGCGTCGATCTCGGCGGCCGGAAGCCCGGTGAGCCGGGAGAACGCCTCCCGCAGGAGGCTCACCGCCCGCGCCGCGAGCGCGTGCTCACGGCTGTCGCCCCCGGCGTCCGCCGCGGCCCCGCGTCCGCTCCCCGCCGGGCCGGCGGGCTGCTCGCCGGCCGGGAGGCCGCCGTCCCGTTCCGGTTCCAGCAGGGTGCGCGTCCGTTCCGCCTCCCCCGCCACCACGGCCACGCGGGTCTCCCCGCTGTCGAGAGCCCGGTGGAAGGCCCGAACACCGGCCTCGGTGGTCATCGGGAGCAGCCCGTGCCGCTCCCGCAGGGCCCGCCGGGTCGCGGGGTCGGTGCCCATGCCCCCGCCCTGCCACAGGGGCCAGCCGATGGCGACCGTGCGGCCGCTGCGCTCGCCCGCGTCGACGCGGGCGCCGCGATGCCGCGCGAACGCGTCGAGGAAGGCGTTGGCCACCGCGTAGTCGCCCTGGCCGACGTTGCCGGTGGTGCCCATGAGGGAGGAGAAGAGCACGAAGAAGTCGAGGTCGCTGTCCTTGGTCGCCTCGTCCAGGTTGCGGCACCCGTCGAGCTTCGGCGCCAGCACGCGGCGGAACTCGGCGACGGGCTTCCTCAGCAGGAAGGTGTCGTGGACGACGCCCGCGGCGTGCACGACGCCGTGCAGTGCGCCGTGGCGCCGGGTCAGTCCGGCGACGAGCTCCGCGGTGGCGCGTGCGTCGCAGACGTCCAGCACGCGGTACTCGGGCTCGGCGCCGAGGGCGCGCAGGGCCGCCAGACCCGCTTCCTGGGCGGGGCCCTGGGGGGACCGGCCGGTCAGGCAGATCACCGCGCCCCGCGCACGCCGGGCGATCTCCTGCGCGATGATCGTGCCCAGGCCGCCGGCGCCGCCGGTGACGAGGTAGACGCCTCCGGCGCGCCACCGCGCCGGGGGGCGAGCGGGATCGGCGCCGCCGCCCTCCCGGGCCTCTCCGGTGAGCTGTTCCCAGCCGAGGACCCGGCGGCGTCCGTCGCCGTGGTCGATGTGCCGGTCCTGCGGCGCGCGGCCCTCCGCCTCCAGTTTTCCGGCGATGTCCGCGGCAGGCGTCCCGGCGGGCACGGCGAGGACCTGCCCGAGAAGTGCGGGGTTCTCCATCCGGGCCGTGCTGAGCAGCCCGGCCAGCGCCTGGTTCAGCGCCGGTTCCCCGTGCGAGGGCGTCAGGACCTGGAGGAGCACCGAATCGGCGGGCCGGCCGGGCAGCAGCGCCTTGAAGACCCGGAGCAGTTCCAGCGCGTACGCCGTGACGGCCCGGTCGCCGGGCGTGGCGGGGGTGACGCCCTCGGGGGGGTCGAGGAAGGTGAGGTGCGGTGCGTGTGCCCGCAGTTCCTCCAGCCGGTTCTCGAAGCCGCAGGCGAGGACCAGGCGCGTCGCACGTGCCCGGCCGGTGCCGGGCGCGGCGGCCGGAGCGGGCTTCTCCCGCCACACCGGACGCCACAGCGTCACGTCCGCGGTGGCCGCGGCGGCGGCCGGTCCACTGGTTTTCCGCATGGAGTAGCCCCGTAGAGTCGCGAAGACATGGCCTTGTTCGTCGCACAGGTCGGCGTCCCACCGCCGGACCCGGTCCGATGCCCCCGGCGCCCGGCGGAGCCAGGCGTACGCGGTCCGGGGGGTCGCGCCGAAGACCTCCAGGCGGTCGAGGGCGAAGGGCAGCGGGGCGCTCCAGGCGCCGCTGCCCCGGGCCGCGCGGGCCTCGTGGGCCAACCCGGCCTGGAGCGCCCCGTCGAGGATGCTGGGGTGCAGCACGAAGTCCTCGCGGGTGTCCGCCACGGCGTCCGGGAGGCCGAGGAAAGCCAGCACCTCGCCGTCGCCCAGGCGGATCTCCCGCAGTGCGCGGTGGGTGGCGCCGTAGTCCAGTCCGGCGGCGCGGAGCGTCGCGTAGTACGCGTCGGCGGTGAACTCCGCGGCGGCCGTACGGGCCCTGACCGCCGCGACGTCCACGCGGGGGCGCGGGTCGCGGCCGGGCCGGCGCCAGGCCACCCCCCGGGAGTGGACGACGTGCGTTCCCGCCAGGGCCTCGCCGGTGCTCGTCTCGTACGACAGCCGCACGCCTGCGGGGCGCCCGGCGTCCCGCGCCGCCGCCTCGGGGGTCAGCACGGTGCGTACGGTGCGTTCCTCGTCGCCGACGACGAGGGGCCGCGACCAGACGACGTTCTCCAGGCACAGCACCGCCTCCGGGTCGCTCCCCGCGGGCAGTGCGCGATCGGCGGCGGCCCGCGCCGTCTCCAGGTAGGCGACCGCGGGCAGGACGTGCTCGCCGCCGACCCGGTGGTCACGCAGGAAGAAGTCGCGCGGTGCGACGGTGGAGTCGAAGGCGGCGCCGCCGGTGTTGTGGTGGGCCGGGCCGGGGCCGGACGGGTGCGGAAGCAGGGGACGGGGCCGGCGGTGCCCGCCGGGCCTGTCGGGCCTGTCAGGCCTGTCGGGCCTGTCCTCGCCGGCCGGTCCGGTGCCGAGCCAGTAGTGCTCCCCGGTGAAGGCATGGGTGGGCAGGGGCACGCGGCGCGGGCGCGGGCCGCCGTCGTAGAGCCGCTCCCAGTCCGCCTCCGCGCCGCGCAGCCAGGCGGCCGCCAGGTCCCCGGCCTCGTCGCCCGGTGCCCCGGGGGCCGGGGTGCGGTCCGGCCCGCCGTTCACGCGGGTGTCCCTGCGGCCGCGCAGGACGGTGGGCGGCAGCGGGACGGCGCCCGAGACGACGGCTGCGAGCAGCTCGGTGAGTTCCGCCGGGTCCGCCGGGAGCAGGGCGAGCCGCTCCGTCAGCGCCTCCCGGCCGACCTGGGTGGTGTACGCGAGGTCCATGAGACCGGTGGGGGTGAGCTCCCTGCCGGCCGTCCGCTCGTCCCGCAGATGGCCGAGGAAACGTTCCGCCTGACGGAGGAGCCCGGTCTCCGTCCGCGCCGACAGCACGACGACCGGCCGGGGGGTGACGGTGCGCGGGACGGGCCGGGCGGGTCCGTCGGCCCGCGCCCGGTGGTCGGCCGGCGGCTCGGCGACGATCACATGGGCGTTGCTGCCGCCCGAGCCGAAGCTGCTGACACCGGCGAGGCGCCGCGCCCGGCCGGGCTCCCATCCGGTGAGCCGGTCCGCCACGGAGAACGGGGTTCCGGCCAGGTCGATCTGCGGGTTGATCCGGGTGAGGTGGAGCGTGGCGGGAAGTTTCCCGTACCGCAGGGACAGCACGGTCTTGAGCAGGCCCGTGATGCCGGCGGCCGCTTCCAGGTGCCCCAGATTGGTCTTGACCGAGCCGAGGAGGCAGGGGGTGGCGCTGCCCTCGAAGGCCCGGCTCAGGCCGCGCACCTCGATCGGGTCGCCGAGCGCGGTGCCGGTGCCGTGCGCCTCGACGTAGCTGATGTCGGAAGCGGTCACACGGGCGTCGGCCAGCGCCGCTTCGACCAGGCTCGCCTGCATGGCGGCGCTGGGCACGGTCAGGCCGCCGGTCCGGCCGCCGTGGTTGGTCGCGCTGCCCTTGATGACGGCGTGCACGTGGTCGCCGTCGGCGCGGGCCGCGGCGAGCGGTTTCAGCAGCAGGACGACCCCGCCCTCGGAACGCACATAGCCGTCGGCCGACGCGTCGAAGGTCTTGCACAGGCCGTCGGGCGACAACATGCCCGCCCGGTGGTAGGCGACGCTGTTGGCGGGGTGGGCCAGCACGTTGACGCCGCCGACCAGGGCCGTCTCGCACTCCCCGGAGCGCAGCGCGCGCACGGCGGTGTGCACGGCGACCAGCGAGCTGGAGCACGCGGTGTCCAACTGGACGCTCGGGCCCCGCAGATCGTAGAAGTAGGAGACCCGGTTGGCGATCACCGCCGTGGAGGTGGCCGCACCGCTGTGTGCCCGCGGCGGGATTCCCTCGGAGTCCGTCAGGCGCTGGTAGTCGGAGCCGCTGGCCCCGACGAAGACCCCCATGGACGCGCCGGCCACCTTGCTCGCCGGGTACCCCGCGTCCTCCAGGCAGGCCCAGGACAGCTCCAGCATCCAGCGCTGCTGCGGGTCCATGAGCCGTGCCTCGCGCGGGGTGACGCGGAACAGGCCCGCCTCGAAGGAGCCGGCGTCGGTGACGAAACCCCCGCGGTCGATGCCCGGGAGGCTGTCGGGACCGGCGCCGTCGGGCCATCGCCAGCGGCCCTCGGGCAGCGTCCCGATCGCGCAGCAGCCGGCTTCCAGGAGCCGCCACAGCGCGGCGGGGTCCTCGATGCCGCCGGGCAGACGGCAGGCGAGGCCGATGATCGCGACATCCCGGGGATCATCGCCCGGGTCGTCGTGGAGGCCGTGGCGGGAGTGGGCCCGGGGGCCGTCGTGGAGGCCGTCGTGGGGAGAGGTGCTGTGCCGTGCCGCCGCGGGCGCCGCGGCGGCACCGCCGGGCGGGTCGGTGGCGCGGGAGGGGGCGGGCGGCCCGTCCCTCAGACCGTCGAGGTACTCGATGATCCGTGTGCCCGTGTCGTGCTCGAAGAAGAAAAGCGGATCGAGGGTGATTCCGTAACGGCTCTGCACCCTCTCCTGGAGGTCCATAACGCTCGCCGAGTCGAAGCCCAATTCAAAGAGCGGACTTTCCAGCGGTTCCTGGACCTCCTTTTGGACATCGGCGCCCAGGATGTCCAGGAACACCTCCCGCATTTCGTCGGCCAGTCGGTCGAGCGGGGGGATGTCCGGGGCGGTGGCGGGGCCGTTCCGGGCGAGCTGCCGGACGCGTTCCGCACGGCCGGGCAGATCGTAGACGACGAGAACACCGTTTCCGCCGTTGACGTGATCGCCGGGGCGGTAACCGGGAACGAGGCACCGAATCCGCGCCCCGTGCGACTGGTGCATGCGTAACACGGTGTCCAGGCAGCGGCCCTGCGCGTTCGTGGCGTGAATATAGGTGTCCAGGTCCGGTTCGGAATGACGTCCGAAGTCCCGGCAGCGGGTCACTCCCACCGCCGTTTCCAGCCCTTCGCTCTCCTGGCACCAGGTGAGCAGATGTTCCAGCAGGAGATCGCCGTAGCGGAAACCCTGCCGGCGCGGGTCGACGTTCAAGGAGAGCACGTGGGCGACGGGCCCGTCCGGCCGGTGCAACCGGTCGACGGTGTCGAAACCGCACGTGAACAGGGAGTCGACGCGGTCGATGCGCTGCGAGTAGACGACGCCCCGGACCTCGCCGTCGGCTTCGACGACCAGTTGGCCCACGGCGTGGGTCAGCATCCGCTGCCTGATGATCCGCTCCGTGACCCGTAACCCCTCGGGCCAGCACAGTTCCTCCAGCTCCATGAGCCGGGGCATATCGGAGAGGCGGGCGTGACGAATGACTCCGTTGTGCGCGTGCAGCATGAACCGAACTCGACCTTCCCCGTATCCGGCATCTGCCGGTGACCGACGAATTCCTTGCCCGCACCCGGAAGTGCCGACAACGCTTCATGTGACCGTGTGAAATAGCCCGCATCGGGACGATGGCCGGGCGCGCGCCGGACGAAACGCCTCCCGCGGCGCGGCGGCGGAAAACCGGGCCGGGTCAGGACGCGCGGGGCATCCGCCTCACGAAGTGAACGAAACCGTGCGTCGACAGGACGAACGGCACCCATCCCGGCATGATTCGCAGACGCCCATTCGCCATCCCCCGTCGAAAAATCGGATTCACGGTACACCCGTCAGGGGCCCGTAACCGCCGACCACGCTACCCAAGGGCCGCATCTAGATCAATGAGCGGAGAGTGGCGGTTCTGCGGACCGCCGACCGGAAGAGAGAATTCCTCTTACCCGTGCGTCCGCCGCGGGCCGCGCCGCGCCCACGGCGGCCGGCCGGGCGGACCCGTCCGGCCGGGGCCCGTCTCCGGCGGGACGCCGGGGTCGTCGGGCCCGTGGCCGGACCGTCAGGGCATGCGGTTCCAGAAGCCGAGGTTGTGCGTGCAGAAGTAGTCGACGGGCCCGATCCGCTGCGGTGCCAGCGACTGGGTGTACGGCCGCCCGCCCGGTGCCGGGCGGTAGGGGGGCCAGGCGGGCAGCCCGGCGCCCCGGGGAGCGCCGGTGCGGGCGAACGCGGCCCAGTAGCCGGTCATCGTGGCCGACAGACGGCGCTGCGCCGGGGTGAACAGCGGCTCGGCCACCGGGTCCTCGAACAGGTACGGGATGTCGCCCGCGTGGAAGGCACCGAAGTCGAACGCCCCCGGCAGCGGCAGGAACATGGGCGCGTCGCGGTCGGCGAACTCGTATGCGTACACCGGGACGTGTCGCGCCAGGGCGTCGTGCTGGGCCTGGGTGCCGCGCGCCCACATACGGTCGGTGATCACCGTCGCCCAGGCCTGCCCGGGCGAGGGAAAGGCGGAGACCGGGTACTCGGCCCGCACCCGCGCGGCCCACCGGTCGCCGAACGCGGTGCGCAGGGCGCGGTCGTAGTCGGCCTCGGTGAAGGGTCTGCCCACGGCGTCGTGGAGCATCCCGACGAACGTGCGGTGCTCGTCCCGGGTGGCGCCGGACAGGACGGGCACGCGGTGGAAGCGTCCGGCGCGCAGGGCCTCGGGCGGCAGCTCGGGCAGGGTGGGGTTGCCGTATCCGAAGACCTGGAAGGCGTTCATGATGTGCGGCACGTCCAGGATCTTCTTCACCGGCAGCGCGCGCAGGCAGTCGAGGGTGCGCTGCGGGCGGTCGTGACGGCAGCCGAGGGGCGCGGTCATCTCGGCGGTGATGTCCTCCATCTCCCGCCCGCTGCGCCACACGTACCACGGGTAGCCCGGCACGTCGGGGCCCATGGCGCCGGCCGGCATGTCCATCATGGCCTCGCCGCTGGCCATGACGGCCCGGTGGAACAGGCCCCTGGACGCCGGGGACGTCAGGTGCGCGGCGACGGCGGAGGCGCCGAAGGAGACGCCGGCGACGGTGACGTTGCCGGGGTCGCCGCCGAAGGCCCTCGCGTTCTCGCGTACCCAGGCCAGGGCGGCCCGCTGGTCCTGGAGGCCGAAGGTGCCCGACCCTTCGAGTCCCGGCAGGGCCAGGCCGCCGAAGACGCCGAGACGGTAGTTCGGGGTGACCACCACCAGGCCCCGCTCGGCCAGGCGGCGCCCGTCGAAGAAGGAGCCGCCGCCCACGGAGCCGTCCCCGTGGAACCACACGAGCACGGGCAGGCCCCGCCGCCGGTCCGCGGCCGGCGGCGCCGTGACGTTCAGGACCAGGCAGTCCTCCTCCGTGCTGGAGATCGGCGCGTACGCGGAAGGCACCTGCGGGCACAGCGGCCCCGGCCCGGTGGCGTCCCTGACCCCCTGCCACGGCGGTACCGGGCGGGGCGGTGCCCACCGGTGCCGCCCGGTGGGGGCTGCGGCGTAAGGGATGCCCCGGAAGACGCGGTGGCGGCCCGAGCGGGCGCCGCGGACCAGGCCCGCGTCCGTGCGGACCGTCTCGCCGGGGGCGGTGGCCGCGGCGGTGCCCCCCGCCTCCGCCGCCGGGGCGGGCCGCGCGGCGGACGGGCGGGAGGCGCAGGCCGGCGCGGCGAGGGCCAGGACCGAGATCACCGTCACGGCCGAACGGCGGAGGATGTGGCCAGGGGTCATGTCGAGAGCCTTTCTGGTGCGCCCGGTCCGGGCGCGGGCGGGCGCCGGGGCGGCCTGATCGGACGCGGGTCCCGGCCCGGCACGGCACGTGCGCGCGGCCCCGGGCCCTTCCGGCCCGCCACCCGGGGAGGGCGCGGCGCCCTCGCGCCCCGGATCGTCCTGCCGCCGCCTGTCGGGCCCGCCCCCGTACCGGACGTACGCGGGCCTACGGCCGGTGCGGCGAGGGCGCGCGCCGGGCGCCGTGGCGGGGCGGACGCCGCCGGCCGGGGCTCCCGGCGCCTTCGGCCGGGGCCCCCGGCGCATCCGCCGGACGCCGATCCCGCACGGGCGGATGCCGCCCGCCGCGGCACTAGGGCACCTCCCGGGGCTCCGCCGCCGGTACCGGCCGCCGCCGCAGCAGGTAGACCCCCGCGGCCGTCACCAGCAGGGCCATGCACGCGATGAACACCAGCCCCGCGCCCTCCAGCCCGATCGGCCCCGCCAGCAACCCCACACCGATGACCGGCAGCGAGATCCCCGTGTAGGCGACCACGAACAGGGCCGAGATCACGGCGGCCCGCCGGTCCGCCGACGACGCCTCGGCCACCGCCGTCACCGCCCCGCGGAACGCCAGTCCGTGCCCGCACCCGCCGACGACCGCGCTGAGCACCACCAGCGGCAGCAGCTCCCACCACAGCGCCCCCGCCAGCAGGGCGAGCCCGGCCAGGAGCGCGGCGCAGCCCAGGGGCAGCGAACGGTTCACGCCGACCCGGCCCACCGCCAGTTGCCCGGCGGTCGAGGCGAAGAACGCCAGCGCGACGACCGCGCCGCTCACCGCCCGGTTGTGCACGTCCAGCGACTGGGCGAGGAAGGAGGGGCTGACCGACGTGAAGACCCCGAACAGGGCGAACCCGACGAAGGAGGCGGTCGCCGCCGGTGTGAAGACCGCCCGCACCCGTGGCGGCAGGCCGGGCAGCCTCGGCCGTACGGCACTCAGCGGCCGCCGCCGCGGCACGGTCTCCGCGAGCCCCAGCAGGACGACGGCCGAGCAGGCCACCAGGGCGAGATGCACGCCGTAGGGCAGGTACAGGGGCCAGTCGGCGTACTGGGCGAGCACCCCGGCGAGCAGCGGGCCGCAGCCCAGCCCGCCCATGTTGGCGGCGGTCGCCACGAAGGTGGCCCGCGAGGCGCCCCCGGGCGGTGCCGACTCCATGACGTACGCCGTGGCCGCCCCGGTGAACAGGCCGGCGGACAGGCCCGACAGCAGCCGTCCCGCGTACAGCCAGCCCAGCGTGGTGGCGCAGAGGAAGCAGACGGCGCTCGCGGCCGCGAAACCCAGGCCCCACCACAGCACCGGCCGCCTGCCCACGACGTCCGAGGCGTTGCCGGCCAGCAGCAGCATCCCGATGACCCCGACGGCGTAGACGGCGTAGACGACGGTCACCGTGAGCTCGGAGAAGCCGAACTTCTCCTGGTAGAGGCCGTACAGGGGGGTCGGCAGCGTGGTGCCGGCCATGCACACGGCGAAGACCGCTCCGCCGAGCAGGCAGGCGCGCCAGCCTCGAAGGTGACCGTCCATGGGCCGAACGCTAACCTCGCCCGCCGCGGCACGCGGCCCGGCCGCCGCCGTCTGCCGCAACGCGGGCGCGCCCCGGTCCGCGCCCGGTTCGGCTGCCCTCCCGGGCCCCGGTCCGGTCCGGGAGGCGGGCCGCCGGCCGCCGGCGCACAGTGGGAGCATGACGGACCACGGCAGGCCGGGCGCGGCGGCGGCGATGCGCGGGCTCGATCCGGTGGTCTCCCTGGCGATGGGCGTCCAGGCCGGGCCCGGGGTGTACGCGCTGCTGCTCGGTGCGGGCATGTCGCGGGACGCCGGGGTGCCCACGGGGTGGGAGATCGTCTCGGATCTGGTGCGCCGGGCCGCCGTCGCGCGCGGCGCGGACGAGGAACTGGCCGCCGCCGATCCGGAGTCCTGGTGGGCCCGCCACGGGGACGGCGGGCCGCTCGGCTACTCCGCCCTGCTGGAGGCGCTGGGTGACACCCCCGCCGCCCGGCACAAGCTGCTGCGCGGCTACTTCGAGTCCGGCGACGGCGACCGGCACGAGGGGTTCAGGCGGCCGGGGGCGGCGCACCGGGCGGTGGCCCGGCTGGTGGCGCGCGGGTGGATACGCGTGGTGCTGACCACCAACTTCGACCGTCTCGTCGAACAGGCACTGGAGGCGGCGGGAGTGCACCCGCAGGTCGTCCACGGTCCCGCCGCTCTCCTCGGGATGACACCGCTGGCGCACGCGCGTGCCACGGTCGTCAAACTCCACGGCGACCTGACCGATCTGGAGGCCCGCAACACCGAGCGCGAGCTGGAGGAGTACCCGGCCGCCTGGGCCGGGCTGGTGGATCAGGTGCTGGACGAGTACGGGCTGATCGTCTGCGGCTGGTCCGCGCAGTGGGACCACGCGCTGGTCTCCTGTTTCGAACGCCGCGCCTCGCGCCGTTATCCCGTTTTCTGGTGCGCGCCGCAGGGCCCGCGGGGCCGGGCCGCCGAACTCGTCGCCCGGCACGGCGCCGTGGTGGTCCGGGGGCTGACGGCCCAGGAGTTCTTCCCCGGCCTGCTGGCCCGTGTGGAGGCCCTGGAGCACCTGACGGAGCCCGCGCCGGCCCGCGCGCTGTCCGTGGCCCGCCTGAAGCGGGCGCTGCCCGACCCGGTGCGCCGCATCGAGGTGCACGAGCTGGTGGACGCCGAGGCGGTGCGGGTGGTGGAGCGCCTCTCGGACGGCGACCGGTACCCGCCCGGCGGGCCGGGCCCCGGGCCCCGGGCGTACCGGGAGCGGCTGGAGCGGTACGGAAGGGACTGCGACACGCTGCTGCACCTGCTGAGCGTGGGGGCGTTCCACGACGAGGCCGGGGCGCACACCCGGGTGTGGGTGCGCGCGCTGCAACGGCTGCTGAACGTGGCGCGGGACGGACCGGGCGAGCCGGCCGGTGGCGGGCTCCGCCTCTACCCCGCCCTGCTGGCGCTGTGCGCCGCCGGGACCGCCGCGGTCCTGGCCGGCCGGGACGAGCTGCTGGGCCGGCTGCTGCTGGAGCCGGCCCTGGCGGCCCCCGTCGCCCCCGGGTCCGGCTCCCGCCGGGGCGCCGCCGAGCCCGAGCCCGCCGTACTGGCCCTGCGGACCGGGAACGTCCTCGGCGAGGGCCCACTCGTCAACGCCCTCCTGGACGAGCCGTATCCGCCGCCCCTGGCCGAGGCGGCGCACAGCACCTGGCTGCGCCGGCGGCTGCGGGAGGTGCTGGCCGAGCCGGCCGCCGACGGCGACCGCGTGTTCTCCGACGCGTTCGACACCTTCGAGTACCTCACCGCGCTCCTCCAGGCCGATCTGTCGCAGGCCCCCGTGGAGCTGGGCGAGTTCGCGCTCGCCGACCGCTGGGACGGCGAGGGGCGGCTGCGGGTCGCCGCGCGGGTGCAGGCCCGTTTCGCCGCGGACTGGCCCCTGCTGCGCGGCGGTGCCTTCGGCGGCGAGGTCCAGCGGGCCCACACGGCCGCGGCGGTCGTGGACGTGCTGTGCGCGCAGCGCCGGGCGGAGACGGCCGGGCAGGAGCCGTTCGGCTGACGCGGCGGCCGCCCGCGGCGCCGGGACACGGCCCGGTGGCGGATCGCGGAGGGCGGGCGGCGGGGGCGGTCACACCCGGGCGGCACCGGGCCGCGCCTGGTCGTCCGGGCCGGTGGCCCCGCCGACCAGGCGGTCCTTGAACTCGGCGTGGCAGAACTGGTACACGGGGCCGACCTGCCGGAGCACATGGAGCAGCCGGGCGTCCTCCATGAACGTCACCGGGTGGCGCGGCAGCCGCCGTGCCGCGGCGAGCCGCAGGCTGGTCTCCCGGTAGGCGAAGTAGGCGGTGCTCGAGACGGCCAGCAGTCCGGCGGCGAGTCCGACGGACAGGTTCGCCTCCGGGGTCAGCAGCGAATAGGCGAGGACCTGTACGCCCGGTTCGTCGCTCTCGGCCAGGTCCGCCTGGACGGTGATGATCCATTTGGCCAGGAGGGGCACCACCGCGAACACCATGAGCGCGGCGGCGACGGTGCGGTCGCCCTCCAGGGTGGACCGCGGAGTCTCCTGTTCCAGGGCGGCCGGGACATGGGCCCAGCGCAGGATCGCCAGCCCGGCCCCGAACAGGACGCCGAAGAAGACCCCCAGGGCGCCGGTCGTGGTGAACCTCTCCCACCAGGGCAGATGGGCGCTCCACGGTTCCACGAAGGACAGCGAGACCCCCAGGCCGACGCCCAGGAGCATCCCCCGGCCCAGGCACGCGGGGAACATGGTCCACAGCAGGCGCCTGGGGGCCCGGAAGTCCAGCCGGGCCGGGCGGGAGGAGCCGACGGTCGGGTCCAGTCCCGCCATGATGCCGACGATCAGCAGGAAGATGCAGGAGTGGTACGTCGCGTCCTGGCCGACGAGGCCCAGGTCCCCGAGCGGGTCGATGAACGTGACGTCCGTGACGGACCTCCCGGCCGCCTGCCGGACGGACAGGTACGACAGAGCCCCGGCCAGTCCGGCGCCCAGCCAGTAGAGCAGGACGAAGGTAAGGACCCTGCGCAGCCGCGCGGCGCGGCCGGCCACGTCGCGCGGCTGCCCCCGGGCCCGCCGGCGCAGCAGTGAGACACCGAGCACGCCGAGGGCCAGCAGCGCCATGAACAGGACCCAGGCGGCGCCCGCCCGGACCCCGGTGTACGGCATCACCCCGACCTCCAGTTCCCCCCGCGCCGGTTCCATCGCCCGCGCCCAGTGCTCGATCACCGCCCCCACCCCGAGGGAGAGCGGAAGGACGACGAGGCATCCCGTGCCCAGCCGGCGGCCGGTCTCCGCGAGGCCGTGCCACCGGCCGCGCGGGTGCCCGTGCGGCGGGGGTCCGTGCGGCGCCGCCGCCGGTTGCCTCCGGTCGGCCACCCAGGCGAGCCGGATGACCGCCGTGGCCGCGACGGCCGTGGCCAGCGTGACGGTCAGGAAGCAGACCAGCCGCGGCAGCGGGGAGAGCACCCAGTGGAAGTACTCCCCCGCCATGCCTCCCGCTCCCAGTCCGACCATCGCTCCGGCCACCGGTCCGGACAGCGGCCCGGCCGGGTTCGGGCGCAGCGCCCGGTGCAGGTCCCACCAGGCGATGTCGTCGGTGCCCTGGCGTTCGATGTGACGGGCGAGGAAGCCCAGGGCCGTCCGGGCCTCGTCGGGTCGCCAGCGGGAGGCGGCGGTGCGGCGGGCGTCGGGGGCCGAGGGGTCCGACGCGGTGGCCTGCGGGGAGAAGACCGCGGGGACCAGCGCGTCTAGGAGCCGGCACCGCAGGACGCCCGCGTCGGTGCAGCGGATGAGGGCGGCGGGGTCGGTGCCCGGGGCGGAGTACACGATGCGGGCGAGCCAGACGTTGAGCGGCACCGACAGGGCCTGGGCGACGGCGCTGCCGGGGCGGCGCGTGAGGTCGTCCAGGACCGGCTGCCACGCGGCGATGCGCCGGGGCGGGACGGCGCTGCGCAGGTAGTCCGCCACGTCCGCCGGTGCGACCGGCTCGGCGACGACGACGGCGGCGGCGGTGATCACGTCGGTCTCCTCCACCAGGCGGAGGTACTCGGCCCGGCGGGAGGTGAGGACGAGCGGTTCGTGCAGGGCGATGGCGTGGTTGACGGCGGTCAGCGCCCGGGGCCGCAGGTCGGCGGGGAGTTCGTCCAGGCCGTCCAGGACGGGCAGGACGCGTCCCTCGGCGACCAGTTTGCGCGCCGCGTCCCGGCCGTAGGTCTCGTGGTTGCGCAGTGCCGGGTAGTCCTCGTGGATGCGGCGCGCCAGCCACTCCGGCAGCGCCTCCTTGCGGGGGTTCCACGGTGCCAGGTCCAGCAGCACCGGGACCGGCTCCCCCGGGTCCGGGGCGCGCAGCAGCTCCCGTACGAGGAGGGTGGCCAGGGTGGTCTTGCCGGCCCCGGGTTCGCCGAGGATGACCAGGCGCCGGTGCGGCAGGGCGCGGTAGGCCGCGGCGAAGGCGGGGATGTCGTCGCTGCGCCCGGACAGGGTGCGGCCGACCATCCGCACGTGGTCGCCGGCCTCGGACTGGGCGCTGCGCCAGCGCACGGCCAGCGGGTGCGGGTCCAGCAGGCCCTGCGCGGCGGCCTCCTCCGCCCACTGGCGGCGCACCATGGCGGCGAGCGCCTCGGCGGCCCGGTCCAGCTCCGCCCGGGTGGCCGGCGCGGCGGGCCGCGACCGGTGCCACGACCAGCTCAGCAGGCCGGCGGTGGCCGAGAGCAGGACGCTCAGGGAGGTCGCGGCCGCCTGGGCGCCCGCGTCGATCACGATGACCACCACCGTGACGACCACGGCGAAGCCGGCCGCTCCGATCGCCCAGGGCCACCACGCTCTGCCGCGCCTCATGGCCGCCCGGCGGCTTCGGCGATGTCGTTGCGGAACAGGCAGAGTTTGGCGTTCTCGGCGAGGAAGTACTTGTCGACCTTGTAGGCGATGGTGGCGAAGTCGATCCGTCCGTCGCCGTTGAAGTCGCCGAGGGCGATCCGCGCGGCGCTGTCGGAGGAGACGCGCCACTTGGTGAACACGCCCGCGGCGATGTCGAGGGCCTTGTAGTAGAAGACGCCCTGCCAGGGGTAGGGCCCGCGCAGGGCGACCAGGAACTCGTCGTCGCCGTCGCCGTCGAAGTCCGCGCAGACGATCTGGTGGCTCGGGCCCTCGCCGAGTTCGTTGGGGTCGCCGAAGACGTCCAGCACGATCCGGCGCCAGGTGGCCTCGGTCACCGGGGTGCCGGGCTGCTCCTTGACGTAGGCGGCGACGGTGTTGCCGTGGAAGGGCTCGGTGGCCACGACGTAGGCGTGCGGGTCGTCGCCGATCCGCCCGGCGCCGACGTCCCCGCTGCCCTTGAATCCCGTCCGCTCGAACCGCTCGTGTTCGCCGGTGCCGATGTGCGTGGTGGTGAACCGCTGCTCGCGTTCGTCGTAGTGGAGCCAGGTCACCCCTTCCTCGGAGGCGAGCAGGACCGAGTCCAGGTGCTCGTGACCGGGCAGCGGGTTCTTCTGGATCTCCACTCCGTGGACCATGCGGAAGTGGCTGTCGTCGACGACGTGTTCGTCCCAGGGTTTGCGTACGTCGTCGCCGGGACGGAAGAGCATGACGCGGATCAGGGCGTGGACGTGCCGGGCCCCCACGGTCGGCAGGGCCATCAGCTCGGGCTTGCGGGTCTGCGTGAAGTGGCCCAGGCGCAGCCGGTGCATGGCGATCTCGCGGCCGATGTAGTGGCGCCTCCAGCGTGTGCCGGAGTCGAAGGTGCCGGGGTTCTCCATCCAGTCGATCTTCCCGCCCTGGAGGTCGGGGTCGTCGATGCGGCCGCCCGGCCCGTACAGCTCGTAGCAGACCACGAGGTCGGGGTGGCCGTTGCCGGAGATGTCGCCGAAGTGGGCGCCGATCGGCATGTGGATGCCGTCGACGACCAGGCGCCGGCGCCAGCCGGGGTTCTGGTACCAGTAGATCTCGCCGAGGTACATGCCGTGGCCGACCAGGTCGGGGCGGCTGTCGCCGTCGATGTCGGGGGCCTCCAGCCAGTAGCCCTCGGTGAGGTCGTCCAGGAGGACCTCCCGGGTGAACCGGGGGATGCGGATGTCCAGTGAGGTGCTCGCGCCCATGGGTGTGCCTTCCGGTGAGTGGGGGGAGGGGGGTCGGCTCCGGGCCGGTCAGCCCAGTGCCCGGGACAGGTAGGCGTGGGCGGTCCGGGCGTAGTACAGCGGCGGGTATCCGGTGCGCGGGTCCTGCTCGGCCTCCACCACCAGCCAGCCCTGGTAGGACTCTCCGGGGCGCAGGGTCTTGAGCACGGTGTCGAAGTCGACGTCCCCGTCGCTGTCGCCCGGCACGGTGAAGATGCCCGCTTCGACGTACTCGCGGAAGCTGCCGTCGGCCAGGGTGCGGTCCGCGCGGACCCCGCCGCGGACGTTCTTCAGGTGGACGTGGGCGACGCGGTCGCGGTGGCGGTCGATGATCTGCGCCGGATCGGCTCCCGCCCAGGTGAGGTGGCCGGTGTCCGGCAGGAGGTGGACGTGGCGGGGGTCGGTGCCGCGCATGAGCCGGTCGACGTCCTGCTCGGTCTGGACGCCGGTGCCCATGTGGGGGTGGTAGGCGAGGTCGAAGCCCTGGCTCGCGGTGATCTCGCCGATCTTGTTCAGTCCCTCGCACAGGTCGGCCCACTGCTCGTCGGTGAACTCCGGCTTGTTGCCGCGCAGGCTGAGCGCCTGCAGATGGACCGAGCGGCCGAACTCGGCGACACCGATGGTGCGGGTCGGGACCGGGGGGTCGCCCGCGTTGAACTGCTTCAGGAACTCCAGCACCCTCAGCAGGTCGCGGGCGGTGCGCGCGGAACCGTCCGGCACGGTGAAGTACGTGCTCACCCACGGCTCGCTGACGCTGAGTCCGCGCAGGTGCATCGCCGCGATCAGCGCGTCGACGTCGGTGGTGAACCTGTGGCCGATGCTGCACCCCTCGAAGCCGGCCAGCGCGATCTCGCTGAGGCACTGTTCCATGGGGATGTCGTCGCCGATGAGCGGGAAGTCGTCGTTGGTCCAGCAGGTGGGCGTGATGCCCAGGTGGATGCCCTCCGGGCGCGGGGTGGTCGGTGCCGGCATGATGCGGTCCAGGTTCGGGGCGGTCAGAGTCCGGGGTGGCCCTTGACGATGGTGTCGGCCGCGTGCAGCGCCATGGCGACGCTGGTGAGGGTGGGGTTGGAGGCGTTGCCGAAGGGGTGCAGCCCGTTGCCGCCGAGGTAGAGGTTGTCGATGTGCCACACCTTGGAGTACTCGTCGACGACGCTGTCCAGCGCGCTGGTGCCCATCCGGGTGGTGCCCGCGATGTGCAGCGGCAGGCCCGGGGTGAGGAAGACGGGCTCGGAGCCGGGCATGAAGCCGCCGAGCGCGGCGGCGGTGCGCAGCATGTGCTCGTTCATCCGGTCGGTGTCCTTCCGTTCGGCCTCGTCCAGGCGGAAGTGGAAGGTGGGCTGCGGCATGTCGAAGGTGTCGCGGAGCCTGCGGGAGAAGGTGACCTTGTTCTCCGGGCGGGGCCGGGAGATGCCGAACCAGCGCAGGTCCACGATGAGCCGCGGGTCCACGTTGGGCGGCACGGCGCCGTAGGTGAAGGCGTCCCGGTGGATCTGGCAGTGCCAGGGGCGCCCGCCGGTCACCAGCAGGGCCAGGTTCGGGTCCCGTTCGGTGGGCGGGAAGGGCACCGGGTCGGCGCACTTGTCCCCGGAGTGCAGCCGTTTCAGCTCGGCGGCGCGGTAGCGGGCGACCCGGTCGGCGGCGGCCCTGGCCGGTCCGTCGCCCCCCGAGGGGCCGCGCAGGATCTCCTCCAGGTGGTCCATGTGCTCCTGTTGCAGCACCACCTGGCAGAACGACATCGGCTGTTCGGTCAGGTAGCGGCCGAGCGCGGGGAGGGTGACACCGGAGTTGAACAGCAGTTGCGGTGTCGGTACGGCGCCGCACGCCACCACGTACGTCTCGGCCCGCAGCCGGATCTCCTCGCGTACGTCGCGCAGGTCGCGCACCACCGCGTACCGCACTTTCTGGTGCTTGTCCGCACCGGTGATCTCCAGCCGGACGCACTGGTGCTCCGGCAGCAGGGTGAACGAGCCGCGCGGGGGCGTGTGGGCGGGGTCGGCCAGGTCCCCGAGGACGGTGTCGGCGGCCGACCAGGTGACCGCCGAGGTCCGGGCCGAGTCGGCTCGGTCGCTGACCGCGAGCGGCAGTTCGGTGACGTCGGCGAACTCCTCCCCGGCCCGTTGCAGGACCCGCTTGACCAGCAGGTGCCGGGCGGAGGAGGCGAAGACGCGGGTGCTGCGGGCGAGCAGCGACTCGGCCTCGTCGTAGAGCTTGTCCATCTCCTTGTCGTCGATGGGGTAGTTCTGTCCCCGGTGGCGCCGTTCCACCTCGGGATGGAAGCGGGGGATGGCGCAGGTCCAGTGGGTGGCCATGCCGCCGACCGCGTAGGTGGCCGCCGCGGCGGGCAGGTTGAGGTGCTCCCGCTGCTCGGGGTTCTGGTTGCGCATGGAGAAGCCGGCGTACTTGTCCGGGTCGTAGGAGAACGCCGACGGGTCCAGGGTCAGCACCGGTTCCTTGTGGGTGGCGGTCGACAGGGGGAGCAGGTTGCCCTTGATGACGGAGACGAACAGGTCGATGTTCTTCTGGAACAGGTAGCTGTTCTTGAGGTGTTCGCCGTAGCGGCGGGAGAGCTGGGCTCCGGCGTCGATCATCAGGACGTTTCTGCCCGCCTCCACCAGTCTGCGGGCGAAGGTGCAGCCCACGGGGCCGCTGCCGATGACCAGTACGTCGGCCTCGTGGGTGCGGGGCGCGGCGGTGTCGTTCATGGACGTCCTTTCGGCCGGCCGCGTCAGCGGCGCAGGCGGCTGTGGTGTCCGGCGGGCGCGGTGGCCTCGGCCCGGACGGGGGCGGCGGCGTGCCGGCCGTCGACGGCGGTGATGTCCGTCGTACCGCTGAGCCACAGGGCGCTGTCGACGAGACCGACCATGCTGAACGCCTGCGGGGTGTTGCCCAGGTGGCGGCCGGTGGCCGGGTCGTACTCCTCCGCGAGCATCCCCACGTCGTTGCGCAGGTCCAGCAGCCGCTCGTACAGGTCCAGGGCCTCTTGCCGGCGTCCGGTGCCGTGCAGGGCGTCGGCGAGCCAGAAGGTGCAGACCAGGAAGGTGGCCTCGGAGCCCGGCAGGCCGTCCACGCCGCCGTCGGCCTCCGGCCGGTAACGCCGCAGGAAGCCGTTCTCGCTCAGCTCGCGGCACACGGTGTCGACGGTGCCGCGCACCCGCGGGTCGTGCCAGGGCAGGAAGCCGACGCGCGGCAGCAGCAGGAGGGCCGCGTCCACGCCCTTGGACCCGTAGAACTGCGTGAAGGTGTTCCGCTCGGTGTCGAAGCCGCGCGCGCAGACCTCCTCGTGGATGCGGTCCCGCAGGTTCTCCCAGCGGTCCACCGGGCCCCAGCGGCCGTGGTGCAGCACCGAGCGCACCGCACGGTCCACACCGGCCCAGGCCATCACCTTGGAGTGCACGAAGTGGCGTGGCTCGCCGCGGACTTCCCACAGGCTGAGGTCGGGCTCCTGCCAGTTGCCCTCCAGGAAGTCCAGGAGGTGGCGCTGCATGTTCCACGCCGTCTCGGTGGCGGCCATCCCGGCCTCGCGGCCCACGTAGAAGGATTCGAGGACCTCCCCCCACACGTCGAGCTGGAACTGGCGGGTGGCGGCGTTGCCGACCCGGACGGGGGAGGAGTTCTCGTAGCCGGAGAGCCAGTCCAGCTCGTACTCGGGCAGCCGCCAGGTGCCGTCGACCCCGTACATGATCTGTAGGTCGGCGGGGTTGCCGGCCACCGCGCGCAGCAGCCAGTCCCGCCACTGGGTCGCCTCCTCCAGGTAGCCGGTGCCCAGGAGCGCCTGGAGGGTGAACGTGGCGTCCCGCAGCCAGCAGTAGCGGTAGTCCCAGTTGCGCGGGCCGCCGAGCTGCTCGGGCAGCGAGGTGGTGGCCGCGGCCAGGATGCCCCCGGTGGGCCGGTACGTCAGGGCCTTGAGGGTGATCAGGGAGCGGCGTACCGCCTGGTCCCACCGGCCTCGATAGCTGCACCGGCTCATCCAGGTCCGCCAGAACCGCTCGGTGGCCTCGATGGCCGGCAGCGCCTCGACCGGCTTGAGGCGGCTGACGAGGTGGGACGGCTTGTACGTCAGGACGAAGGGCACCCGCTGTCCGGCCTCGACGGTGAACTCGGCACGGGTGGCGAGGTTCTCGCCGTACACCGGCAGCGGGGTGTGCAGCCAGAAGGCGTCGGGACCGGCCACGGCCCGCAGTCCCCTGCCCACGCGGTACACCCACGGGATGATCCGGCCGTAGTCGGGGCGCAGCCGCAGGTCCATCCGCATCGTCACCCGCCCGCTGAGGCCCTCGACGAGGCGCACCACGTCGGCGGCCTCACCGCGCAGGGGCATGCAGTCCACCACGCGTACGCTGCCGCCGGCGGTGTGCCACTCGCTCTCCAGGACCAGGGTGTCGTCGCGGTACCGGCGCCGTGTCGCGGGGCCGCCGTCCGCCGGGGCCAGCAGCCAGCGGCCGGCGCTGTCGTCGTGCAGCAGCGCGGCGAAGCACGCCGGCGAGTCGAACCTGGGCAGGCACAACCAGTCGATGGAGCCGTCGCGTCCCACCAGCGCACCCGAGTGCAGGTCGCCGATGAAGGCGTAGTCCTCGATGGCACTGACCATGGCGGTACTCCCTCGCACCGGCCGACGGCCCGCGCGCGACCGCCGGTGCGTGCTGCCCGGCGGTGACGGCACGACGACGGGCGTCGCCGGGAAGCCCGTGTGCCGTCGGGCCGCACGCCGCGGCCCGCCCCGGGCGGGCCGGACACACCAGGGGTGCGACGGCAGGTGATCGGGCGGTTGCTTGCATTTCTCGCCCGGGGCTGCGGTGCCGGGCCTTGCGCCGCGCACGTGCGGCCGGGGAAACGGCCCGAGCCGGTGCGTGGGCGCCTCATCCAGCGTGGCACAGAGCGGGCGCGGGCGCGATTTGCCGCGGCCGGCGGCCGGGGCGGGGCACCGGCCCCTGCGCCGGGACACCGGCCGCGGGTGGGCCGCGGGGCCCAGGAGGCGGGGACCCGGGAAGGGCCGGGAGGCAGGGACGCCGGAGGATCAGGCGGCGGGGCAGACGCTGGGGGCAACGCGTACGAGCGCTGCCGGCTTCGAGACGGGGCGGTCTCAGCGCCGGGACGGGGGCCGCGGCCCATCGCCGCCCTCCACCGCCCCTTCTCCGGTGTGCCGCGTCTCCAGGTGGTAGACGACGGTGACGTCCGCGTAGTCCCGGCCGGGGACGACCTTCCCGGGCAGGCGGGTCCGGTCGCTGTGGCTCGTCGACTCCCGCACACCCGTGCCGGGGAAGCGGACCTCCGTGCGGGGCTCCTCGGCGAAGCGCAGGCGCCGGGCGCGGACCGTCGAACGGAACGACACGTCTCCCTCCCCCGCACGCACGCCGCGCCCGGCGTCCTCCGCTGCCCTGACCCGCCTCCTTCAGGGCGGTTCCTCCTCTTCCGCCGCGGCCCGCCGCAGCCGCGACGGCAGCGTCCGGCCCCCGGCCTGCCGGGCGGCTCTCCGCGCGGCGGCCTGGGTACGGCGTACGGTGCGGGCGGCCCGGGGCCGTACGGTGCCGACGGGCGCGGCGGGAGGGACGGCCTCGACGGGCGCGGCGGGAGGGACGGCACCGGCCGCCTGGTCCGCGGCGTCCGCGACGTCCGCGGCGGGAGCCACGGG
>NZ_WYCT01000111.1 GCF_011008945.1 Streptomyces harenosi | reverse complement strand
GCCCCGGCCACCCCCGCCGCACCCGGCGGCGCCGGAACCGATCCCGCGCCCCGCACACCCTCGGCGCCCGCCGCCGACGCCTCGGCGCCGGGTCCGGTGCTGCCCGTGCGCCCGGGCAGGCCGGTGGCCCCGCGCCCGGCGGTGCGGCCGGTGGCGGTGCCGGACGACGTCGCGGGGACGCCGTGTCCCGCCTGCGGCACGCCCAACCCGCCGGGCCGCCGGTTCTGCCGCCGGTGCGCCGCCGTGCTCAACCCCGAGGCCAAGCCCGCGCCCCTGCCGTGGTGGCGCACCGTGTGGCCGCTGCGCCGCCGGGCGCGCGCGAGCTCCGGCCGGGCGGTCCGGCTCCTGGTGATCCTGGCCGTGGTGGCGGCGCTGTGCGCGGGAGGCTTCCTGCTGCTGCCGGCGGGACGTGCCCTGATCGAGGACACCCGGGACAAGCTGGGCAAGCCCAAGCCCATCACACCGGTCGCCGTCGAGGCGAGCGACGAGGTCCCCGGGCACCCGGCGCGGAACACCACCGACGGGCTGAGCAACCGCTACTGGGGCGCCTCGGCCGAGGGGGCCTCGGTGACGTACACCTTCCGCAAGCCGTTCCGGCTGGTGGACCTCATCATCACCAACGGCGCCTCGGCGTCCGCGCAGCCCTACGCCCGCCAGGCACGCGCGCTGGAGCTGGTGATGGAGGTGACCTCCAAGGACGGCACACGGCACACCAGGAAGCTGACCCTCGGCGACAAGCCCGGCCCGCATCCGGTCCCCGCCGGCATCAGCGACGTGAAGACGGTGCGCCTGGTGCTGCGCTCGCCCACGGGGCTGGCCCCGGGCCGTCATCTGGCCCTGGCGGAGGTGGAGTTCTTCCAGCGCGGCTGACCCCGCGGCAGGCGGCGGCCCGGAGCCCCGGGAGCGGGCAACCGGGCCGCCCCCGCCTACGCGGAACCGGGCCGCCCCCGCCTACGCGGAACCGGGCCGCCCCCGCCTACGCGGAACCGGGCCGGGGCAGCCCGTCGAACCCGGGGATGATGGCCCGCATGCGCTCCAGGGTCCGCCGGGCCGCGGGCAGCCCCGGATCGTCGGGGGTGAGCGCCATGCGCCAGTCGACGTAGCCGCAGGAGGCCAGGGCACCTTCCAGGTACTGGGGGAAGGTGAGGTGCAGCGGGCTCACGGACTCGCCGAAGTAGTGGAAGTGGACGTCGTCCCGGGGAGCGTTGCCGGGCTCCTGGAGGAAGGCCGCGCAGGCTTCGGGCGCGTAGACGTCGAAGGGCTTGACCGCCCGGAAGCGGTCGCCGCCCTCGAAGTCGTCGTACCAGGTGTCGCCCAGCCCCGGCGCGAAGACGTCCGCGAGGGGCCGGACGTTGATCGAGCCGAAGTCCGTGGGGGGCCCGCCCTCTTCGGGTGCGGTGTACTCCCACTCCAGGCGGAACCCGTTCAGCTCGCCGTAGAACTCGGCCACCCCGAGGGGAAGCCGGCCCTGTGCGGACGCGGTGACCGAGGCCAGCTCGGCGTCCGGGACGGGCGGTGCGACCTCGTACACGCGCACCGTGAACCCGGGTGTGGCACCCAGGCGCGCCGCGCGTTCGGCGATCCGTCGCCGGTGACCGGCCCTCATGCGTGCTCCTGTCCTGTCGTCACCGGCGGGCACCGGCGGCCGCCCGCGTGGGACGGCCACTGCGGTAGGCGCTGGCGGCGTCCTGCTGGTCGCGCCAGGTCCGGTACGCCGTCTTGTGCGCCGGGCTGATGCCGGTCGCGTCGATGAAATCCTTCTTGGCGTCCGAGGTGGCATGGCCCCGGTACGCGGCCCAGCGGTCCAGCAGCGCGTTGCGCGGGGCCGGCGAGTTCGCGGCCTGCAGCAGTGCGCCGAGGGTGCCCCGGCTCTCCAGGGCGTCCAGGATGACCATCTGATCGGGCTCGGAGTAGTACTTGACGAGCGCGTACCCCCGGTCGCCCAGGCGCTCGAGCAGTCGGACTCCGGCGGCCACGCCCATGGCCAGGAGCAGCTCCTCCCCGTAGTGGAAGACCATCAGCCGCTGGTCGTCGTCGCTCAGGCCCCAGGTGGTGAACACCTCCGCGGCCGCCGCCTGGGCCCCGGCCCGGTACAGCGGCTGGAGAGCCTGCGGGAAGAGCTCTTGCACGGTGAGGCCCATGCGGCGCAGGAACGCCACCCGGTCGGCCGCGTTCTGGTGGAGCAGGATGTAACGGGCCTGGTCGGCGCCCTCCGCACCCTGGTAGAGGGTGGGGAAGGCGTCCAGCAGCGCCAGCTTGAGCTGGTCGTTCGGTACGAGCCCCAGAACCTGGGCGCGCATCTGGTCGCTGACGTTCGCGCCGCTCATCTCCTGCACCAACTGCGCGGCCGTGCCGCCCCAGGTGCTGTACACGACGACCTGGGCGGCGTTGAGGGGGTCGACGGGCAGGTTGATGGCGGAGGACCACCTCTGGTGGGAGGCCGGATCGCCCTCGACGCCCCATTCCATCGTGATCTGGTTCGGGACGACCGACGCGAAGTTGGCTGCGTTGGTGTTGTTGTCCTGGTAGCCGACCGTTGTCCTCAGCCACACCTTGTTGCCCAGCTCCACCAGGAGTTTCACCGGGTCCTCGGCCTGCGCAGACATCTGCGAGTTGAGCTTTCCGGGGCCGGGAGCGAGGTTCAGCACATTGTCACCGGGCCCGCCGAGCCGCCCGTTGAACAGGTGCATGCGCACGGCACGGTAGGGGGCGCCGACCGGCTTCTCGCCGCCCGGTGCCATCTTGGTGTAGCCCTCCTGCCGGAGCTGGGCCCAGCCGATCGGCTCGACGGAGGGGGAGTTGGCGGCCGCGCCCAGCGGCTTTCCGTGCAGGTTGCGCACTTCCACGCTCCCGGCGCGCCCGTGGTCCGCCTGGAACACCGGGTCGTCGCCGGACATGGTGCCGTCCGTCCACCGCTGGATCACCGGGAGGCCGGCCCCGTCCGCCGCGGCGCGCTGCACCGGCGCCCCGGGCACCCGGCCGGTGCCCGGCGCCCGTCCGGTGTCCGGGCCGTGCGTCGGGGCCGGTCCCGACAGGGCCCGGCGCGCGGTCGCCTCGGCCTCGCGTTCGAAACGGTCGGAGGGGTCCGAGACCCGGAACCCGCCTCCGTGGTCGGTGCCGGCGACGGGACCTCGCCGTTGCTGGACGACGTGGGTGAGCTCATGGGCGAGGGTGTGCCGGTCGCCGCCCCCGGCGCCGAGGACGACGTGGTTGCCGGAGGTGTAGGCCCGGGCGCCGATCTCGGCGGCGGAAGCCCTGGCGGCGGCTCCGGTGTGGACCCGGACGTCGGAGAAGTCCGCCCCCAGGCGGGCTTCCATGTCGGCCCGGGTCGTCTCGTCCAGCGGGCTGCCGGGTGCCCGCAGCACGTCGTGCACGCCGGAGCGCTGTACGGCCGGCGCCGCCGGTTCGCCTGGCCCCTGGCCGTGCGGGTGCTCGTCCCGGCCGTCGAGGTGCCCGGCCCGGCGCAGCCGCTGGACGACGGCGGCGTTCCCGGCGGCGGCCTGGAGGGCGAGCAGCCCCGCGGGCCGCTCACGCGGCGCGAGCGCGGCCTTGTGGGCGGGCGCGCGGTCTCGACCGGACCTGCCGGTCTCTCTCAGGGCCTGGTGATCGCTCAAGGACTGCTCCTGCGGCACAGGGGGTGTCAGATGCCCTGTCTACACGGTCGGTCGGCCGCGATTCCAGGCCCGCGAGGGCAGAGGGAATGCCCGCGCGGCCACCGCGCGGCCCCGCGGGTCCCGGCCCGCCCGGCTCCTCGCGCCGTGCGGACGGCCTCCGCCGGCCCGCACCGGGGCACCAAGACCGCGTCCCGGGCGCTCCGTTGACGACGGGTACGTGCCGTCACGCGCGCCCGCGCCCACGTGCGCGCCGCCCCCGGCGATCCGGAACACGCCCGCCGCGCGGAGGCCGAGCGCGCAACTGCGCCCGGGCACTTCTCGGTTGCGGCCACCCGCCGGCAGGTGTGTTCTGGAACTGCGGGCGCGGACGGCCCGTGCACGACGTCTCGCCGGAAGGAACCGTCATGACGAGCAAGCGCCGTACCGGCGGGGTACTCGCCGCGGCCCTGATCGCGGCGGCGGCCACCTCGACCTTCTCCCCTCCCGCGCAGGCCGCTCCCGAGGCCGCGCCGAAGGCGCCCGCGCAGGCGACGCCGACGTGTTACGCCACCTCGTGCCACGGGCTCGATCCCATCGAGACGCACTGCGTCGACGACGCCGTCACGATCGACGACACCGCACACGAGGGACGCATCGTCCGGCTGCGCTACAGCGCGCAGTGCAGGGCGGCCTGGGCACAGCTCTGGTTCGGCAAGCCGGACGACCGTGCGTACGTGCGGACCGAGGAGAACGGGCACCTCGTCGCCGTCACGAGCGTCACGGTCATGCCGTGGGACGGCAACAGCGTCTACACGCCGATGGTGAACGACAAGAACCTCAAGGCCAAGGCGTGCATGGAGCTGCCGCCCGACTCCGACACGGCGTGCACGATCTCCTACTGAGCCCCGTCCCCCGCCCGGCGCAAGGCTGTGCCGCCGCGGTCGGGCGGCCCGTCAGGCGGTGAGGAAGACGTCCAGGGCCTGGGTGACGATGTCGATCGGGTTGGCGTAACTCCTGGACCCGTCGATCTGCCCCGCGAAGACCATGCCCACCGGATGACGGATCAGGTCCAGGGTCCACACGATGGCCCCCGAGTCGCCCTTCAGGCTGAACGGGCCGACGTCCCCCTGGACGACGATCGAGCCGGAGAAGAACGCCTTGGCCCCCGAGAGGTATTCGACCCAGTGGGAGGCACCCACCTCGCGGACCCGGCCCGTCGTCACCTCCGTCGTCCGGCCGCTCTTGCCGACGGCCATGTCCACCGTCGCCGCCGCGGTCGTCGCGCTGATGGGAATCTCGAGGTCGCCGAACGGGCTGGGCGTCAGCACCCCCGGGCTGACGTCGCCGGGAGCCGCCCACGCCGTCGCGCAGTCCACGATGTTGACCGGGCCGCCGAACTGCACCGGCACGAAACGCTCCAGGACCGCCACCAGGTCCGCCGGGCAGGAGCCGAAGTCACCGGTGGCGGGCTGGGCCACGCAGTCGCCGAGCGAGCCCTGGTTGCTGTCGGCGAGGACGTGGTTGCAGCCGACGATGAGCGTGCGCTGGTTCCGCGGCGCCGACCGTCCCGTGGACAGACAGCCCAGGGTGCCGATGTCTTCCGCGTTGGGCACGCTCACGACGGAGATGCCGCCCGGCGCCGGGCGCCGCCGGGAGACGAACTTCTGCGCCACGATCGGGCCGGTGGTGACCGGTACGACGGGGACGCCCGCCGTACCGGCCGCGCGTGCCCCCATCCGCTCGACGAGCACCGACGCGACGTCCTCGGCGTTGCGGGGCCGCTCCAGGTAGACGCGGAGCGTCCACTGCCCCGGCGCCGGCGTCTCGCGGCACGCCCAGGTGTCCGTCGGCCTGGCCCGGCCGATGCCGACGCCCTGGATGTTGGTGGTCTCGGTCAGCCGCTCCGGAGCCCCGGCGCCGCCGCGTTCCTCGCCCTGGCCGCGCAGCACCTCTTCGATTCCGGCGCGCGCCTCCAGCAGATCGGCCGGGAAGACGCCGGGGTCGGGGGCCGCACGGTCGACCAGATCTCCCAGGTTCCTGATCTCCGCCTGTTCGCCCGAGCGGGCGAAGTCGTCCGGCGGAGGCTGAGCGGTCCGTGGCATGACACACCTCCTGCCACCCCCGCTTCACCATGCTGGCACGGCCCGGCACCCCGCGCTCGGCGGGCACCGGTCCCCGGCCCCGCGCGGCCCGGCCGCCTCGGCCGTGGCCCCACGGCCGCCGTGGGACTGGCATGGCGCGCCCGGCCGGTGGCGCCGGCCCTACCACGCCCGCCGCGCCCGGCGGCCGAAGAGGATGCCGCGCGGCTGCGGCGGCGGGGGCGTGCCGGGCTTGAGGGGCCAGGCGAGGAGCATGCCGGCGACGAAGCCGACGACATGGGCCACGTAGGCGACCGTGCCGGCGTCGGAGACGCCCTGGCCGGCGGAGTAGAACGCCTGGAGGACGAACCACAGGCCCAGCACGATCCAGGCGGGCAGCCGCAGCGGCAGGAAGATCAGGAAGGGGACGAGGACCCAGACGCGGGCCCTGGGATACAGCACCAGATACGCGCCGAGGACACCGGCGATCGCCCCGGAGGCGCCGATCAGCGGGTCGCCGGAGCCGGGGTTCGCCAGGGCGAAGCCGTAGGAGGCCGCGTAGCCGCAGACACCGTAGAACAGCAGGAACCGCAGGTGGCCCATGCGCTCCTCGATGTTGTTGCCGAAGATCCACAGGAACAGCATGTTGCCCAGCAGGTGCAGCCAGCTGCCGTGCAGGAACATCGCCGTCAGGACGCTCAGCTCGGGCGACTTGTCGTAGCCGGGCGGCGCGATCACGCAGCCCGGCCCCTGCGGGCCCACCCCGACCTCGCCGGTGGGCACCAGGCGCGGCATCTCGTGGTGGATCAGCTCCTGCGGCACCGCCGCGTACCGGTCGAGGAACGCCTGGAGATGGCACAGCTGGGCCAGGCTGCCGTCCCCCGTCAGGGAGCCGGCCATGCCGGGCGTGAAAACGAACACCAGGATGTTCGCGACGATCAGCGCATACGTCACCCAGGGAGTGCCGCGCACCGGGTTCACGTCATGAACGGGAATGACCACGGGTGACTTGTGCCCGCGGTCGGGCGGGCGAATCGGTGAACCGCGCGGACGGGTTCACGCCCCGGCCTCGCGCACCTTCGCCGTCGCCTTGCGGGCCGCCACCAGCACCGGGTCCCACACGGGGGAGAAGGGCGGGGCGTACCCCAGGTCCAGGGCCGTCATCTGCTCGGCCGTCATGCCCGCGGTGAGGGCCACCGCCGCGATGTCGACGCGCTTGCCCGCGCCCTCCCGGCCGACGATCTGGACACCGAGGAGGCGGCCGGTGCGGTGCTCGGCGAGCATCTTCACCGTCATGGGGGAAGCGCCCGGGTAGTACCCGGCGCGGCTGGTCGACTCGATGGTGGCCGTCACGAACCGCAGCCCCGCCCGCCGCGCGTCCTTCTCCCGCAGCCCGGTGCGGGCGATCTCCAGGTCGCAGACCTTGCTGACGGCGGTGCCGACCACGCCGGGGAAGGTGGCGTAGCCGCCGCCGACGTTGGTGCCGATGACCTGGCCGTGCTTGTTGGCGTGGGTGCCGAGCGGGATGTGCCGCTCCTGGCCGGTCACCAGGTCGAGGACCTCCACGCAGTCGCCGCCGGCCCAGATGTTCTCGTGCCCGCGCACCCGCATCGCCCGGTCCGTGAGCAGCCCGCCGTGGCCGCCGAGGGGGAGCCCGGCCGCCGCGGCCAGCGAGGTCTGCGGGCGCACCCCGATCCCGAGCACCACCACGTCCGCCGGGAACTCGGCGTCCCGCGTGGCCACCGCCCGGACCCGGCCGTCGTCCCCGGTGGGCAGCGCGGTCACCTCGGCGCCGTTCACCATGGTGATGCCCATGCCCTCCATGGCCTCGCGCACCAGCCGGCCCATGTCGGGGTCGAGGGTCGACATCGGCTCCTCGGCGCGGTTGACGACCGTCACCTCGTAGCCGCGTCTGATGAGCGCCTCCGCCATCTCCACGCCGATGTAACCGGCGCCGACGACCACGGCCCGGCGGCCGCGCGTGCGGGCCAGCGTGGCGAGGAGGGCCTCGCCGTCGTCGAGGGTCTGCACGCCGTGCACCCCGGGCGCGTCGACGCCCGGCAGGTCCGGGCGGAGCGGGCGGGCGCCGGTCGCGATCACGAGCTGGTCGTACGGCGTCCAGGACTCGTCCCCCGAATCGACGTCCCGCGCGCGCACCCGTCCGCCCGCCACGTCGATGCCGGTGACCTCGGTACGCAGCCGCAGGTCGATGCCGCGGGCGCGGTGCTCCTCGGGCGTGCGGGCGATCAGCCGGTCCCGGCCGGAGACCTCGCCGCCCACCCAGTAGGGGATGCCGCAGGCCGAGTAGGAGGTGAAGTGGCCGCGTTCGAACGCCACGATCTCCAGCTCGCCGGGGTCCTTCAGACGGCGGGCCTGCGACGCGGCGGACATCCCCGCGGCGTCACCGCCGATCACGACCAGACGCCGCCGCCCCGACTCCCGCGCACCGCTCATGCTCATGCGGACACGCTACGGGCACGGGCCGGAGGGTTCCCCCTCGGCCCCGCCCGCTCGCCCGGTCCCGGCCACTCGCCCGGTCCCGCCTGCTCCGGCCCCGCCCGGTGCGGGGCAGGGACCGTTCAGCCCCGGGGCCGCTCAGTCCTGCGCGCCGGTACCGCCGGTACCGCCAGTGCCGCCGGTACCACCGGCGCCGGCGGCACCGCCCGCCCGCCGCACCCGCACCACCCGCAGCCACAGCAGCACCAGCAGCGCCGCCACCGCGGCGAACGGCAGCACCGCGCCGAGCGCCACCGTCAGCCAGCGCAGCACCGTCACGAACGCGTCCCAGCCGCCCGCCAGCGCGTCGAGGAAACCGGGGTCGTCCTCCCGCCCGGACTCCGTCACCGGCGTCTCGGTCAGGGACAGGGTGATGGTGGCCAGCGCCGTGCGGTCCTTCAGGGACGCCTGCCGGGCCAGCAGTGCCTCCAGTTCGGTCTGGCGGGAACTCAGCTCGCCCTCCAGGGTGACCACGTCGCTCAGCCTGGTCGCCTGGTCCATCAGCGCGCGGACGCGGGCCACGCTGGCGCGCTGGGACTTGATCCGGCTCTCCACGTCCACGACCTGATCGGTGACGTCCTCGGCCTTGGCTCTGCGTTCGAGGAGCTTGCCGGCCCCCTCCAGGCCGGCGAGGACGCCGTCGTACCTCTCCACGGGCACCCGCAGCACGACCCGGGTGCGTTCGTGGCCGTCCTCGTCGCGGGTGGTGGTCTCGTCGCCGACGTAGCCGCCCGCGCCCTCCGCGTCGGCGCGGGCCGCCTCCAGGGCCTTGGGGACGCTGTCCACCTGGACGGTCAGCGACGCGGTGCGGACGATGTGGTGGGTGGTGAGCTTCGGTGCCGACGCCTTCGCGCCGCCGGCGCCGCTCGCGCCGCCGGTGTAGGCGCCGTCCTCGCGCCCGTCCGCCTGCGAGGCGGCCTCCTTCGCGGAGTCGGCCGCCGAGTCGGCCGCGGAGCCGCCCCCGGCGCTGTCCCCGCCGCCGGCGCCGCAGCCGGTGAGGGCGAGGGCCGCCGCGAGCAGGAGCCCGGCGAGGGGCCGGCCGGGTCGTACGGAACGTCGTGCGCGCATGTGGGTTCCCCCCGAGGTGTGAGATCTGACGTCCCTTCGACGCCCGGGGCGGCCGGGACGTTGGCGCGGAACGGTTCCGAAGAGGTCACGGTCGGGACTCGCGCCGGACACCCGGGTCCCGGGCGGCCCCGTCGGTGCCGTCTGAGAGGCTGGGGACATGCGCGAAGAGGAGACCCCCGCGGGCACGGGGCACGTCGTCGTCATCGGGGCCGGCATCGCGGGGCTGGCCGCCGCGCACCGGCTGCTGGAGCGCGGCGCGCGGGTGACGGTGCTGGAGGCGTCCGGCCGGATCGGCGGCAAGCTGCTGCCCGGCGAGATCGCGGGCGTGCGGGTCGACCTCGGCGCCGAGTCCATGCTGGCCCGCCGCCCCGAGGCGGTGGGCCTGGCCCGGGAGGCGGGCCTGGCCGGCCACCTCCAGCCGCCGGCCACCGCGACGGCCTCCCTGTGGACCCGGGGGGCGCTGCGCCCCATGCCCAAGGGACACGTCATGGGCGTCCCCGGCACGGCCGCCGCCCTGTCCGGCGTCCTCTCCGAGGAGGGGCTCGCCCGCATCGAGCGGGACGCCGCCCTGCCCCGCACGGAGATCGGCGACGACGTGGCGGTGGGCGCGTACGTGGCCGAGCGGCTGGGCCGCGAGGTCGTCGACCGCCTCGTCGAACCGCTGCTCGGCGGCGTGTACGCGGGCGACGCCTACCGCATCTCCATGCGCTCGGCCGTCCCGCAGCTCTTCGAGGCCGCGCGCGCCCACGCCTCCCTCACCGAGGCGGTCCGCGCCCTCCAGGGCCGGACGGCCACCGCCCCGCCGAGCGGACCGGTCTTCATGGGCATCCGCGGCGGCATCGGCACGCTGCCGCTCGCCGTCGCCCGGTCGGTGCGGGCCCGCGGCGGCGCCGTCGTCACGGACGCGCCGGTGACCGAGGTGCGCCGCACCGCGCCCACCGGATGGCGGGTCGTCGCCGGCGAGCGGGTCCTGCGCGCCGACGCGGTCGTCCTCGCCGTCCCGGCGCCCGCGGCCGCCCGCCTGCTGCGGGCCGAGGCCCCCGCCGCCGCGGCCGGGCTCGCCGCCGTCGAGTACGCCTCCATGGCGCTGGTCACCCTCGCCTACCGCCGCACGGACGCGCAGGCGCTGCCCGAGGGCAGCGGATTCCTGGTGCCCCCGGTCGACGGGCGCACCATCAAGGCGTCCACCTTCGCCTCCCGCAAGTGGGGCTGGATCGCCGAGGAGGACCCGGACCTGGTGGTGCTGCGCACCTCCGTCGGCCGGTACGGCGAGACGGAGATCCTCGGCCGGGACGACGAGGACCTCGTGGCCGTCTCCCGGCACGACCTGAAGGAGGCCACCGGCCTGGACGCCGAGCCGGTCGCCGCGCGCGTCACCCGCTGGACCGACGGACTGCCGCAGTACCCCGTCGGCCACCACGCGCGCGTGGCCCGTGTCCGCGAGCACGTCGCCGCACTGCCGGGACTGGCCGTGTGCGGGGCGGCCTACGACGGCGTCGGCATCCCGGCGTGCATCGCGAGCGCGTACGCGGCCGTCGACCAGATCCACGGTGACCTGCGCGCTGTGCAGCAGCTCACCGCCCACCCGGTGCAGAGCCTGCACGGCGGAGCGGGAGAATAGGGCCATGAGTGACGACGCCTCCACCCCCGCCCCCGAGCGGATCCCGAACAAGGGCAAGCTGGCCAAGGACCTCAACGAGGTCATCCGCTACACCCTCTGGTCCGTCTTCCGGCTGAAGGACGCCCTCCCGGAGGACCGAGCCGGGTACGCCGACGAGGTCCAGGAGCTGTTCGACCAGCTCGCCGCCAAGGACGTGACCGTCCGCGGCACCTACGACGTCTCCGGTCTGCGCGCCGACGCCGACCTGATGATCTGGTGGCACGCCGAGACCAGCGACCAGCTCCAGGAGGCGTACAACCTCTTCCGCCGCACCCGGCTCGGCCGCGCGCTGACGCCGGTGTGGTCGAACATGGCGCTGCACCGCCCCGCCGAGTTCAACCGCTCGCACATCCCGGCGTTCCTCGCCGACGAGACGCCGCGGAACTACGTCAGCGTCTACCCCTTCGTGCGCTCCTACGACTGGTACCTCCTGCCGGAGGAGGACCGCCGCCGGATGCTCGCCGACCACGGCAAGATGGCCCGCGGCTACCCGGACGTGCGCGCCAACACGGTCGCCTCCTTCTCCCTGGGCGACTACGAGTGGATCCTCGCCTTCGAGGCCGACGAGCTGTACCGCATCGTCGACCTGATGCGTCACCTGCGCGCCTCCGAGGCCCGTCTGCACGTCCGCGAGGAGGTGCCGTTCTTCACCGGCCGCCGCAAGGACATCGGGGACCTGGTGGCCGGGCTCGCCTGATCAGGGCGCGGTCCGGGGCGCGGCGCCGCTCCCGGGGCGGCCGGCCGGCTCCGGCGCCGGGCGCGGGGCGCAGTACGCGTCCCGGGCCGGGAGCCGGCCCTCCAGCAGATACGCCTCCAGGTGGCCGTTCACGCAGGCGTTCGACCCGGCGGCGACGCCGTGCGTGCCGGCGCCCCGCTCGGTCACCAGCACCGAGCCCGCCAGCCGGCGGTGCAGCTCCAGCGCCCCCGCGTAGGGGGTGGCCGCGTCGCGCTCCCCGGCCAGGAGCAGCGTCGGCGGCAGCTCACCCGGCCCGGTGCGCACCTCCAGCGGGCGCTGCCGCGGCGCCGGCCAGTACGCGCAGGGCAGGTTGGTCCACACGTTCTCCCAGGTCTCGAAGGGAGCCCGGCGCGCCAGCCGGGTGTTGTCCCGGTCCCAGACGCGGAAGTCGGCCGGCCAGGGGGCGTCGTTGCACTCGACGGCCGTGTAGACCGCGCTCGCGTTCTCCGCCCCGGCCGCCTCCTCCGGGCGCGGCCCCGCCTGGTCGACCAGGGGTCGCGGGTCCCCCTTCAGATAGGCCGACAGCGCGTGCGCGCGGCTCGGCCACTCGGCGTCGTAGTACGCGGCCCGCAGCAGCGTCTCCTGCAACTGCGCCGGGCCGACCGTGCCGCCCGCAGGCCGCGCCGACAGACGGGCGCTCGCCACCTCGTAGCCGCGCTGGACCGCGCCGGGGGTGCGGCCGAGGCCGTACACGTCGTCGTGGGCGGCGACCCACGCCCGGAAGTCCGCCCAGCGGCGCTCGAACGCCTCCGACTGCGCCAGGTTGTTGCGGTACCAGATCCGCCCGGGGGCCGGGTTCACCACCGAGTCGAACACCATCCTGCGTACGTGCCGGGGGAACAGCTCCGCGTACAGGGCCCCCAAGTACGTCCCGTACGAGGCGCCCATGAACGTCAGCCGCTTCTCGCTCAGCGCCGCCCGCAGCACTTCCAGGTCGCGGGCGTTGTTGAGGGAGTGGTGGTGGCGCAGCGCGTCGCCGGACCGCTCGGCGCAGCCGCGCGCGTACGCCCTGGCCTGGGCGATCCGCTGCCGCTTGTACGAGGCCGAGGGCCGCTGCGGGGCGGGGCCGGGGCCGGGGAAGAAGCGCTGCGGATCCTGGCAGGACAGGGGAGCGGAGGGGGCGACCCCGCGCGGGGCGTAGCCGACGAGGTCGTAGGCGGCCGCGAGCCGCTTCCACTCCGGCGCCCGCCCGGCCAGCGGGAAGTACAGCCCGGAGGCGCCCGGTCCGCCCGGGTTGAACACCAGGGCCCCCTGCCGGGGCACCGCGCGCCCGCCGTCGTCCGGGTCCTTCCCCGTGGCCCGCACCCGGCCGACGGCGAGCCGGATCTGCCGGCCGTCCGGGCGGGCGTAGTCGAGCGGGACCGTGACCGTGCCGCAGCGCAGGGTGCCGGGCAGGTCCGCGGCGTCCGGGCAGGGGCCGAAGGAGATGCCGGCCGCCGCGGCGCGCGCGGCGGCCACCGCGGTGCCGCGCCGCTCGGCCGCCCCGGGCCCCTCCGCCCCGCCCGGCCGTCCCGGTGCGCCGTCTGCCGGAGCCGCGGCGAGGGAGGTCAGGAGCAGCGCCCCTGCGGCCGAGCGGACGACGGCAGCTCTCATCGCGGATCCCTTCCGAGCACGGCGGCGATGAAAGGGATGTTTCGGGCGATCGAGGGGCGAGGCAAGCACCGTCGCGCGGCGCGTCGGTGTGCCCGCCGCGCGGCGGCGCCGGCCCGCGCGCCCTCAGCCCCCGTACGGCCCGGCCGGCCGCTCGCGGTGGGCGAAGGCCGCCCGCAGGTCCGGCTCGCCGGTCGCGTGGACGCCGCGCAGCGCCACGGAGGTCAGGAACGTCCGCTCGCCGTCCGCGCCGCCGCCGTGCCGGGCGAGCGCGCCGAGCAGCCGCTGCCCGGCGGGGGAGGCCCACCGCGGGTACGGATGGATCTCCATGCGCGCCAGGGCGAGGCAGCCCAGGGCCAGGACCAGCGGCAGCGCGAACCACAGGGCGATCAGATGCCGCGGTGTGCCCATGGGGACGGGCAGGGCCACGGCGGCGGCGCCCAGCGCGCACACGGCGAGGGCGGCCAGCCGGACCCGGCGGACGGCGGCCGCGACACTGTCGCGGCCGCCGTCCGGCAGGGCCAGTCCCGCGCCGACGAGGTGCTCGGCCAGCCCGCGCACCGCGTCCGCCGCGGCGGCGGACGCCCGCACCGGCGCTATCCGGGACTGGCCGCCCGGCCCGATGGCCCCGAGGACGGACCGCTCCATCTCGTCCCGCCCGCACGGGTCGACGACGGTGGCCCAGCCGGTGCGGGCCAGCAGCAGCCGGCGCTGGCGCGCCATGGCCACCAGCGTCAGATCGGCGACCCGCCCGGGGCCGCCGGACAGGAAGGCCGCCTCGTAGAGGGTCAGGGCGCGCCCGCCGTCCGTGCCCGCGCCGGCCGTGTCCGCGGCGGCGGTGCGGGCCGCGCTCAGGCACAGCCGTGCGCAGGCCGTGCCGGCCAGGAGCCAGGCCGGCAGCAGGAGAAGGACCCAGAACATGCCGCGTTTGTATGCCAGGGGCGCCGGGCGCGCCATGCCTTTTCACCATGCGGACGCAGCGTCGCCGGTATGTGACGTGGCGTTCCGTTCTCGCCCTGCGCGGTGGTCAGCGCCGCAGCAGCACGCGGCGGGTGGCCCGGGCCAGCCGCCCGGCGGGCCGCGGCGGGCGCGGTACCGGCCCGGACCGCTCCAGCCACCACTGCCGCACCGCGCGCCGGGCGCGCGCGTCCACCGGCAGGCCCTCGCCCAGCAGCTGTTCGGCGAAGTCGAGCGCGTCCTGCCGGTACCCGCCGGTCATGGGGCGGCCGTGGGCGTAGGCGAGGAAGGCCGGCCGGTAGCCGTTCCCGAGGATCTCCGGCAGTTCCGGCGCCACCTTGGCCACGACGCCCGCCCGCTTCGCCGCCAGCGCCCGCGTCTGCACCCGCAGCCGTACCCGGTCGAACCCCTCCGGCGCGGGCGTCCCCGCCACCAGCGCGGACAGCAGCGCGGCCTGCGCCAGACCGAGCCGCTCCCGGGCGGGCCCGGTGCCGGGGGAGTCCACGGGCCCTTCCCCCGCCCCGGCGGGCGGGACCGGGCCGTCCGGGCCCTCCGGGCGGGAGGGGTGAGCCGGGTGAGCCGGGTGGGCCGCCCCGGCCGGGACACAGCCCGTCTCCCCGGCGTGCTCCCCGGTGGCGAGCCGCCGGCCCGCGCGCAGCGCCGCCCGGATCGCCTCCAGCTCGCCCTCCAGCTCGGCCGGTGCGGGGAAGTTCTCGTCCCGCTCCAGGAGCACGCCCGGCGGTGAGACGCGCGCGGCGAGCTCGGCCAGGATGCCGAGGACCGGCGGCGGGACGGGGTGGGCGTGGCTGTCGTGCCAGACACCGTCGCGTTCGACGCCGCCCGCGACATGCACGTAGGCGATCGCCTCCAGGGGGAGCTCGGCCAGCGCCTTGGCCGGGTCCTCACCGCGGTTGACGTGGTTGGTGTGGAGGTTGGCCACGTCGATCAGCAGCCGCACCCCCGTGCGGTCGGCCAGCTCGTACAGGAACTGCCCCTCCGTCATCTCCTCGCCCGGCCAGGAGAAGAGGGCGGCGATGTTCTCGACGGCGAGCGGCACGGGCAGCGCGTCCTGCGCGATGCGGACGTTCTCGCACAGCACGTCGAGGGCGTCCCGGGTACGCGGCACCGGCAGCAGATGCCCCGCCTCCAGAGACGGGGTGGCGGTCAGCGGCCCGCCCGCGCGGACGAACGCGATGTGCTCGGTGACCAGCGGCGCCTCCAGCGCCCGGGCCCGCTCGGCCAGCGCGGTCAGCCGGTCCGGGTCGGGCCGCTCGGCACCGCCGAGCCCGAGGGAGACGCCGTGCGGCACGACGGTGACCCCGCGGTCGCGCAGGCGCCGCAGGGAGGCGGGCAGGTGGCCGGGGCAGACGTTCTCGGCCACGACCTCCACCCAGTCGATGCCCGGCATGCGCTCCACGGCGTCCGCGATCTCCGGCCGCCACCCGATACCGGTCCCCAGTCGCTCCATCGTCCCCCTCCTCCGCACGCCGGAGGCCGTCCCGGCGGTGAGGGGGGTATGGCCCCGGCCTCCGGTGCCCCAACCCCGGCGCGGGCACGTTCAGAGCAACATTTGAGCTTCCGCGCTCGCCGCGGCCCGCACTTGCGCGGCGGCGGGGCGCAGGCCCCCTGCGCCACATCGCGCCCGCGCGCACTCTGTGCCACCCTGAAACGAGGTGCCCACGCACGCGCTCGGGCCCTGACCCGGCCGTAGGCGCTCGGCGCACGCCCGGGCACCGCGGTCCCGAGCGAGATCGATCAACCGTCCCCTTCACGTGCGTCGCGCCCGACGCGTGCCGGAGCGGCCCCCGGGACGGGCCGGCCGGAGGGCCGGCGGCTCACCGGCTTGTGGCTTTCGGCTCCCGGCGAGCCACCGTCACCGTACGCGCACCGCCCCGGCGGCCCGCACCGGTGGCCGACCGCGCGAATCGCCGGACGGTGCGAGGGAGTGTCGCCATGGTCAGTGCCCCCGGGGGCCACGCCGCGCACGGCGCCGCACGCACCGCACCACCCCGGACCGGAAGATCCCCGTGATGGCACGGACCAGGACGTGGTGGCCGTGGGCGGTCGGGGCGGTCGGTGTCGTGGTGCTGGTCACGGTGGTGGCCCTGGTGGTCGGCGCGGGCGCCCAGGCGGCCGCGACGTCGCTGAGCGTGGTGATCTCGGCGGTCGCGGGGCTGCTGAGCTGGTCGTGGCACCGGTCGCGGCCCGCCGCGCCGGCCACCCGGGCGGAGCTGGACCAGGCCGCCGAGGCGCTCGCCGCGATGGTGCGCCGCCAGTGGACGGAGGAAGCCGCCGCGCAGGGCCTGCTGGACCCGCACCCGCTGGCGGTGCGCTGGCGCAGCGGCCAGAGCGAGGCCGGCGACCATGTACGGATGGTGGGCCGCACCCTGTCCGGCCGCAGCGATGACATCCCCGCCTTCGCCGCGGCCTTCCGCGCCCTGCCGCGCCGGCGGCTGGTGATCGTCGGCGAGCCCGGCGCGGGCAAGACCGCCCTGGCGATCCTGCTCGTTAGGGAACTCCTGCGCGACCCCGAACCCGGGGAGCCCGTCCCGGTACTGCTGGACCTGGCGTCGTGGAACCCGCGCAGGGAGCCACTGGCACCGTGGATGGCACGCCGCATCCACGAGGACTACCCGGCGCTGCGCGACCACGAGACCTATGGCCGGGACGCGGCACGCAAACTGGTCGCCGAGGGACGTGTCCTGCCCGTCCTGGACGGCCTGGACGAGATCCCCGCCGACCTGCGGCCCGAGGCGCTGGCCTCCGTCAACCACGCCATCGCCCTGCACGACCCGCTCGTCCTCACCTCCCGCCGGGCCGAATACCACCGGCTGGTCGAAGAGGCCGACGTGATCACCGCCGCCGCCGTCGTCGTCGCGCAGCCGGTGGAGGCGGCGGACGTGGTCGACTATCTGCGCAGCGCCGTCCCGCCCCGGCACATCCCGGCCTGGCAGCCGGTCCTGGACGACCTGGCCGGCCGGCCCCGGGGCGCCGTCGCGCAGGCCCTGTCGGTGCCGCTGAACGTCTGGCTCGCCCGCACCGTCTACGGCTCCCCGGGCACCGACCCCGCCGAACTGACCCGCTGGAACGACGCCGAGACCATCCGCCACCACCTCCTCGACGCGCTGGTCCCCGCCGTCTTCACCGCCCCGCCGGCCGCCACCGACCGCTCGGTCCCCGACGTGCGCCGCACCGCCGCCGCCCGCTGGCACCCCGACGACGCCCGCACCGCGCTCGCCTTCCTCGCCGACCACGTCAGACGCCAGCGCACCGACGGCATCGCCTGGTGGGACCTGCACCGCGCCCTGCGCCCCGACCCGGCGGGCCCCCTGTCCGGCCCCGCGGCGGGCGCCATGATCGGACTGGGGGCGGGGTGCATGGCGGGGGACTACTTCCACTGGGCGCTGCCACCGTTCACGCGGCTCCTGTGCTTTCTCGCCGTCACGCTCGCCACGGCGGTCGGCGCCGGCGTGGTGATCCGGCTCGCCCATGTCGGCGGTGACCCGGGGGCCCCCGGGCGGCCGGACCGTGCCGGGGGAGGGCGGCACATCACCGGCGAGGTCCTGCGCCGGATCGGGCTCGCACTCGCCGTCGTCCTGCCGCTGGCCGCGGGGATGGGAGCGCTCATCGAGTACTGGGCGGAGGCGGTGGAACGCGCGGACACGGACATCGAGGTGATCGCGCCGCCGTACACCGGGATCAAGGCGGGCATCGCCTGGGCCCTGTTCATGGTGGTGCCGGCCCTCGGCGCCCTGTGCGTGACAGCGCTGCGGCGGCGTGCCCGGGCGGACCGCCGCCCGGCGGGCGACCTCGGCGCCGAGGTGCGGAGAATCCTGCTGTACGTCGTGCTCTTCTGGCTGGGCGCCCAGGTCGCCGGCATCCTCCTGTACATGCCGTTCCGGCAGGTGACCGGCGAGCCCCCCACCCGGATCGTCTTCATCACCCCGGCCGAGGACCTGGTCTTCGTCAGCCGGCGTGCCGCCTCCCGTGCCTGTGTCCTGCTGCTGATCGCCGGTGTCATGGCGGGACTGCGCCTGTCCGGCGGTTCGTCCCGCCCCGCCCGTCTGGACTTCCGCGCCCCGGTCCGCGTGCTCGCGGGGGTGCTGCCCGCCTGCCTCGGCCGGGGGCTGCTGTTCGGCTCCGTCCTGGGGGTCGTGCTGGCTTTCGCGGCCCCCTGGGGCCCCATGATCGCCTGGTCGACGAGGCTCGTGGCGTGCGGCTTCGGCGCCTTCTTCGGGCTCCTGTTCGGCCTCGGTCTGGCGGTGCTGCGCTGGGCGCGGGTCCCGGCCGACCTGGAGCAGGAGACGCCGCAGTCGACCTTGCGCGGTGAGCGCGCCGCGGCCGCCGCCCTGCTGGTGTTCGCGCTGGTGCCGCTCCTGGCCAAGTGGTTCATCGCGTTCGAGGGACATTTCGCGGGCAGTGACATCCAGGCCCTCGACGCCGTCGGCCGCTGGCTGGAGACCCTGGAGGCGAACGTGGCGATGGGGCTCGCCGCGGGTCTGCTGGCCGTGTCGGGCACCGCCTACTTCGCCTACCGCGAGGCGGGGCTACGGCTCGCCGCGGCCAGACGGCTGCCGAGTCGTCCCCTGTCGTTCCTGGAGGACGCCCGGATGCTCAGTGTGCTCAGACGGGTCGGGCCCGTGTACCACTTCTGTCACGCGGAGTTCCAGGACCGCATCGTCAGCGCGGCCGGCGCGGCGGGCGGCGCGCCCCAGCGGGCGTGATCCCTCACTCGGGGTCGCGCCACAGGCGGTTCACTCCGGGTCGCGCCACAGGCGGTTCTCCGCCAGCCGCCGCTCGACCTCCGCCGGGGCGACCAGCCGCATGTCCAGGGCGTTCTCGGTGGGCACCTCGATCAGTGTCCCCTCGGGCACCTCCAGGCAGGTCACCCCGCAACCCGCCACGCATATCCTCTTCGCCCCCCAGTCGGAGTGCTCCGGAGCCCATTCGAGGATCTCCCGCAGGGACCACTCGCTGTCCTCCCTGGCCGGCAGGGTCACCGGAAGATCGCACATCTTGATCGAAAAGCCGCTGTCGGTCTGCTGGTCCGCCATGATCCGTCCTCCTCGTTCGACCGGTTCCCGCCCGTCCAGGGCGGATCTCCGGCCAACGTAGAACCACCCCCGCACCCCGGCCACCGGAGAGCGACACGGCGTCAGCGCAACGGCTGTGGCCAACGCACAGGCGGCTCCACGCCGGCCGGGCGCCTCCGCCGTCCCTCGCCACCGCGCGGCACGAATCAGCCCCCGAAGCACCGGCCTGATCCGGAATCCGGACGATTCGCTTCCACGACCTCCGGTACTCGGCTATGTCCCTGCTCCCTATAGCAAGGCGTCGACCTTGTCGTGCATGAAGGAACGCCTGGAGCACGCCCACATCAGCGTCACCGGCGGCATCTACGTTCACATAAGGCTCCGTCTCCGATGCCAGACCATCGACACACTCGGCAACGCCCTCAGGTCGACCGATAACGACCACGAAGGCCCACTCGCCATAGCCGTCGTCAAGCAGTGCTGGAGCTCCACCGAGGAGATTTCTCGGTGGAGCTCCAGCATAACGAACTGCCTCAGCGAGTCAGTCGACCTTGAATCGCCACCAGGCGTTCTCGGCTGACCGTTCGATCAGTCTCCCTCAGCCGCTGAATGGAAACTGCATCCCGATCGCCCAAAGAAGACGTGTACCTCTGAAGTTCAGCCTCTTGAGCGAAAAAGTCAACGCCCTGAAGGTTCTGATCCAGTTGCCTCATCGCCGTCAGTGACACATGCGCACACCTGAGGGCATCTTCGACATCCGCGCTAGAGCGATAGAGAGCGGCGTATCGCAGCACAAGCACCGAGTAGAAGGTGTAGATGCCCACCACGTCGACGATTTCTTCGTCGGACGGTCCGAGTTCCTGGAACCCATCCAGGGACGTTACATAGTCCTGGAAAGTGGCTGTCGAGATTGCAGGGTTCCAAAGATCCTCTACCAGCCGGACGATGACATCAACATCACCATTCCGCGCAGGGTCGTCGCCAGACAATCCTGTGAAGACCTGAGCCGCCCGCTCCGCGCAGCTCGCCACAAAGGTTGCAACCCGAGCCTGCGACTGCCCTCGAATGGCGGCCGAAACTGCCTCGTCGACTACCACTCAAAGCTCCTCTGGCGAGTTGTCTTTTTGCCGTTTCCTGGAAACACCCTACCCATCATCTTACCTCCGGTGCCTCGGATGAGTGGAGCGCATATACCCAGACACACATTGCGGGAGGTGCCTCCCGCAATGGGAGTCCATCCCATCCTATTGATGAAGAGTAGGGCGTTCTGCTCTGCATGAGTGCCTGGAATATTGTCGGCGACAATCTCACCCTTACCGATAGCGGACATCTGTGCGGGTGTCAGGCCATCACCAGAACCCGCAACAACGTTAACCGGGCCGTGCGGGGTGTCTGCCCGAACTACAGCCACAGTGCTCACGTTCTTGCGGATAAACTCATCCGGCTCAGCGGCATGGATCTCACTCGCTCGTGCAGAGAGACCGCAGTTGTGAACCAGAACTGGCGTGGCCCCCGCCACCACATAGTACGTGTGGACGTCGGTGACGGTGAGGTTGTGGACGGTGGCCTTGTGGGCGGTCCACGCCTTGATCGCCGTTACCTGGACCCACGTGCCGGAGGAGGTCTGGAGCCACTGTCCGGGCCTCAGTTCACCGGCGTCGATCCACTCCCGCAGGGACGGTACCCAGAAGGGGTGACCGGCCGTCGCGGTGACGGTCGTGGTCCGGGTGTCGTCGCGGTCGGAGCCGTCGTGGACCGACAGCGTCACCTTCACCAGGTGCTTGGTGCCCTTGCCGATGATGGTGGCGGAGGCGGTCTGGACGGAGGTACGGCCCGTCTTCGGGTCGGTGGCGACGACCTGGTCGCCGGCCTTGACCTTCTCGATGGGCTTGGTGGAGCCGTCGGCCATGAGGACCTTCGTACCGGGTACGAAGCTGTTGGCGGCCCCCGCGGCAGACTCGCAGGCCGCGCCCTGGGCCTCTTCCTTGACGG
>NZ_WYCT01000110.1 GCF_011008945.1 Streptomyces harenosi | reverse complement strand
CCGGCCCAACCTCCTGGCCGCAGGCGTGATTGACGGATCGCCGGACCGCCGGTACCACTGACCCAGCCCGGCCCCGCACACCCCGCCACGCCCGACCGTCCCCGGAGGCTGCATTGCGAGGTTCCGCCACCGACGCCGGCTCCGCCCCCGGACGTCCGCGCCGCACGGTCCGCGCGGTGGCCGCCGCGGCCCTGCTCCTGCCGCCGCTGCTGGGTGCGGCCCCGTCCGGCGCCCCTCCCGCGCAGGACGGCCGTCTCCAGCGGGCCTTCGCCGCGGCGGCGGCCGAGTACCGCGTGCCGCAGAGCGTGCTGCTGGGCGTCTCCTACCTGCAGTCCCGCTGGGACGCCCACGGCGGCGCCCCGAGCGTGACCGGCGGCTACGGCCCGATGCATCTCACCGACGCCCGCGCCGCGCTTGCTGAAACGTCACATCACGACGACGGCAGCGAAGATCCGCGCGGTGACGACGCCCGTGCACCGCTGCACCCGCGGCCCGTTCCTCCGGACACCTCCGCCCTGCCGGCCCGCCTGCGGACCCTGCCGAGGGCGGCCGGGCTGACCGGGCTGAGCCCCGAGGCGCTGCGCACCGACCCGGCCGCCAACGTGGCGGGCGGTGCCGCGCTGCTCGCCGCCGCCCAGCGGGAGCTGGGCGAGCCGCTGAGCCGGGATCCGGCGGACTGGTACGCGGCGGTGGCCCGGTTCTCGGGCGCCGACGACTCGGCGACGGCGGCGGCCTACGCGGACGACGTGTACGAGGTGATCCGCTCGGGCGAGCGGCGCACCACGGACGCCGGCCAGCGCGTCGTCCTGCCGGCCCGGCCGGAGCTGGCACCGGACACCGCCCAGCTCGCGCGGGCGGGCCTGCGGGCCCCGGCCGCCGCCGGCACGGAGTGCCCGAGGACGGTGTCCTGCGAGTGGGTCCCGGCCCCCTACGAGGAGTTCGGGGACGGCGACTACGGCAACCACGACCTGGCCGAGCGGCCCGCCTCCCCCTCCATCCGGTACATCGTCGTCCACGACACCGAGGGCGCCTGGGACGGCGTGCTGAACATGGTGCAGGACCCCACCTACGTGTCGTGGCACTACACGCTGCGCTCCACCGACGGGCACATCGCCCAGCACGTGAAGGCCGAGAACGTGGCCTGGCACGCGGGCAACTGGTACGTCAACGCCAAGTCCATCGGCCTGGAGCACGAGGGCTTCCTTGCGGAGCCGGACGCCTGGTACACCGAGGCGATGTACCGCTCCTCGGCGCGGCTGGTGAGGTACCTGGCCCGGAAGTACGGCATCCCGCTGGACCGGCAGCACATCCTGGGCCACGACAACGTGCCGGGCCCGACCACCGGGACGATACCGGGCATGCACACCGACCCGGGCCCGTACTGGGACTGGCGGCACTACTTCCGGCTGCTGGGCCGTCCCTTCGCGCCCGGCGCGGGCAGGAACGCGGATCTGGTGACGATCCGCCCCGACTACGCCCGCAACCGGCCCGAGTACACCGGATGCGCGGTCCGGGGCGAGCCGTGCGCGTCGCACGGCTCCAGCGCGGTGCGGCTGTACACCGACCATGACGTCAAGGCGCCGCTCATCAGGGACGCCGGCCTGGGCACGGTGCCGACGACCGGGGTGAACGATCTGTCCTCGCGGGTGTCGACCGGCCAGCAGTACGCGGTCGCCGACCGGTGGGGGGACTGGACGGCGATCTGGTACCTGGGCCAGAAGGCGTGGTTCCGCAACCCGGCGAAGAACCCGGTGGCGGTGCCCGCGGCGGGCCGGACGGTGACGCCCCGGGAGGGCCTGGAGAGCATCCCCGTCTACGGGCGGGCCTACCCGGAGAAGGCGGCCTACCCGGCCGGCGTGCCCGCCCAGGCGGTGTCACCGCTGCCGTACCGGCTGCCCCGGGGGCAGCACTACGTCGTCGGGGACGAGGTGCCCGGTGAGTACTACTACGCGGTCACCTTCACCCCCGACACGCACCGGACGGTGATCGGCGAGGACCGGTACTACCAGATCCAGTTCGGCCACCGGGTCGCGTTCGTGCGCGCCGCCGACGTGCAGGTCGTTCCCTGAGGGGTGTCCCGGGGGCCGGTCAGCCCTGCTGGAAAAGCTCCGCCGGGAGCGGCTTCAGCAGGGCGTACAGGTCGTCGGTGATGGGACGGTCCCAGGCGGCGATGGTCACCAGCACGTTGTCGCTGCGGTCGAACTGGACGCAGGAGATCCGGCCCTCGGAGAGCTTCAGGCGACGCACGATCAGCAGGTTGTCGCCCTGCATCACCGGCACGTCCTCGGTGCCGACGACGGTCACCTCCTCGTCGTTCTCCAGGGCCAGCAGGAGCTGGGCCACCTCGAAGGGGACCTGGCCCTCGGGGAGGTCACGGGCCGGGGAGCCCTCGGGCAGATTGCCGATGATCATGGCGGGGCCGCGGCCGCCGAAGAGGTCGTACCGCAGGAAGACGCCCTGGCAGCTCCCGTCGGGGGCGGGCAGCAGCCCGGCGCCCAGATTGCCGGGCCAGTCGCCCGGGTCCATGGCCAGTACGTCGAAGTCGGGCCCGGCGGGGGTGGCACTGCGGCGGCGGAGGAACGACATGCCGCCATGGTACGTGTCCGGGCCCGCCGTGTGACGTGCGGGCGGCGTCCGATCGCGGCCCGGGCCCGGCCTCTCGCGGTACCCGGCGACCCCGGCCGGCGGTGTCCGCCGCCGCCTTCCCGCCTCAGTCCTCCGGCGGCGCCGGAGGCACCACGGCGACCGGGCAGGCCGCGTGCAGCAGCACGGCCTGGGCGACCGAGCCCATCATCCGGGCGGGTGCCAGCAGCCGCCGCCGGTGGCGGCCCACGACGACCAGTTCGGCGTCCCCGGAGGCGGCGACGAGGTGGCCCGCGGCGTCCCCCGGTGCCACGTGCAGCTCGGCCCGGACGCCGGGGCGGCGTTCGCGGTACGGGGCGAGCAGGCCCTCGGCGAGACTGCGGGTCTCGCTCTCCACGGCCACCTGGTCGATGACCGGCGGCACGACCTGGGCGGGGGTGCCCCAGCTCTGCACGGGCCACGGGTAGGCGGCGACCACCTCCAGCCGGGCGTCGCGCAGGTCGGCCTCGGTGAAGGCGAAGGCGAGCGCCGCGTCGTCGGGGCTGTCCGCGTGCAGGCCGGTCACCACGCGCGGGCCGGGTTCCCGCGGTGTCCCGTCGTGCACCTCCCGTCCGGGGCGGGGCACCACGACGACGGGGCACTCGGCGTCACGGGCGGCGGCCAGGCCGTTGGAGCCGAGCAGCAGACTGGCGAAGCCGCCGCGGCCCCGGGAGCCGAGCACCAGCAGCTCCGCCTCGGCGCCCAGCGCCGGCAGCACGGCGCCGGGCGCTCCCTCCGTGCCGACGTACTCCGCGCCGGTCTCGGCGCCCCGTTCCCGCAGATGGGCACGGGCCCGCTCCAGCACGGGGTCCTCGCCGGGGTCCGGCGGGCCGGCGACCAGGACGTCGGGCTGGGCCCAGGCGGCGTACTGCCGCACATGCACCACCCGCAGCGGCGCCCGGCGCCTGCGGGCGGCGTCGAGAGCCCAGTCGAGGGCGCGCAGGCTGTCGTCCGACCCGTCGACCGCCGCGATGACCGGCAGGGTGCTCATGGGTTCCTCACCTCCGGGGATACGCCGTCCCCCTCCCCGGGCCGGCCTCGCTCGGGCTCCGCCCCGCGGAGGGTGCTCACGATCGCGTGTCCGGAAAATCGGGGACGACACCCCCGGATCGGCGGCCGGACCGGCCGTGTCAGGTGAGGTCGAACTCCCCCTCCCGCGCGCCGGAGACGAACGCGCCCCACTCGGCGGGGGTGAAGATCAGGGAGGGGCTCTCCGGGCGGGCGCTGTTGCGCATGGCGATGAAGCCCTCGACGAAGGCGATCTGGACATCCCCCAGGCCGCGGCTGCTGGACTGCCACTGCGCGTTGGTGAGGTCCAGCTCCGGCTTGTCCCAGCCCCTGAGCGGGCGGTGGTGGGTGGTGCTCTCGGCCACGTCCGTGCTCCTCCCGAGTCGTCGTCCGCGGCCAGCCTAGCGATCGGCCCGGGGCGCCGACAGGCCACGTGAGGGGGACCTTTCGCTCCGGCGGGCGGGCCGGTGCCCCGGTGCCCCGCCGGGGGACGTGCCAACCCGCCGGGCGGTCCGGCGAGGCCGCCCGCGGGGTCGCTGTGCCGGGCGGGGGCAGGCCGGGGCCCGCCGAGCCGCGCGCGCCCTCGCGGCGAGGGCCGGGAAAACGTGCGCCGGGCTCTTGCTTCGGGGCCGCCCGGATGGATTACTGATCTCCGACACCTCGACCGAATGATCGGTCGCCCGTAATGGAGCGGTTGGTGAGGGAGGCGTCCGATGGCGGATGCGACGGCGGAGCTGCTGGATGCCGGGGAACGGCTCGACGCGGAGGCGCTGCGGGAGCTGCAGTTGACCCGGCTGCGGTCGTCGCTGCGGCATGCCTACGACAACGTGCCCTTCTACCGGGAGTCGTTCGACAAGGCCGGGGTGCGGCCGGAGGACTGCCGTTCCCTCGCCGACCTGGCGCGGTTCCCGTTCACCGTCAAGACGGACCTGCGGGAGCAGTACCCGTACGGGATGTTCGCGGTGCCCCGGGAGCGGGTCCGCCGGATCCACGCCTCCAGCGGCACCACCGGGCAGCCCACGGTCGTCGGCTACACGGAGGGCGATCTGTCGCTGTGGGCGGACCTGGTGGCCCGCTCGCTCCGGGCGGCCGGCGGCAGGCCCGGGGACGTGGTGCACGTGGCCTACGGCTACGGGCTGTTCACCGGGGGCCTGGGCGCGCACTACGGCGCGGAACGGCTGGGCTGCACGGTCGTCCCCGCGTCCGGCGGCATGACGGCCCGCCAGGTGCGGCTGATCCAGGACCTTCGTCCCCGGATCATCATGGTCACCCCCTCCTACATGCTCACGCTCCTCGACGAGTTCGAACGGCAGGGGGTGGACCCGCGCGGCACCTCGCTGCGGGTGGGCGTCTTCGGGGCGGAGCCCTGGACCGAGGAGATGCGGCGGGAGATCGAGGAGCGGTGCGCGATCGACGCGGTGGATATATACGGGCTGTCGGAGGTGATCGGCCCGGGCGTGGCGCAGGAGTGCGTGGAGACCAAGGACGGGCTGCACGTCTGGGAGGACCACTTCTACCCCGAGATCGTGGACCCGGTCACCGGTGAAGTGCTGCCGGAGGGCGAGGAGGGCGAGCTGGTGTTCACCTCGCTGACCAAGGAGGCGATGCCGGTGATCCGGTACCGGACCCGGGACCTGACGCGTCTGCTGCCGGGCACGGCGCGGGTGTTCCGGCGGATGGAGAAGGTCACCGGCCGCTGCGACGACATGGTGATCCTGCGCGGGGTGAACCTCTTCCCCACCCAGATCGAGGAGATCGTGCTGCGCACGCCGGGGGTCGCGCCCCACTTCCAGCTCCGGCTGACCCGGGAGGGCAGGCTGGACGCCCTCACGGTGCGGGCCGAGGCGCGTCCCGACGCCGGTCCGGAGATCAGGCAGGCGGCGGCGCGGTCCATCGCGGCGGCCGTGAAGGAGGGCGTCGGGGTGTCGGCCGGGGTGGAGATCGTCGACCCCGGGACACTGGAGCGGTCGGTGGGCAAGATCCGCCGGGTCGTGGACCTGCGGTCTCGTTAGCCGTCCGCGAAGCGGCTCCGCAGCTCCCGCTTGAGGATCTTGCCGCTGGCGTTGCGGGGCAGCTCGTCCACGAAGAGGACGCGTTTGGGCGCCTTGAAGGCGGCCAGTCGTTCCCGGGCGTGGGCGATGAGCTGGGCCTCGGTGACCTCGCCGCGCGGGACCACGACCGCCGTGACGGCCTCGATCCACCGCTCGTCGGGCAGGCCGATCACGGCGGCCTCGGCCACCGCCTCGTGCGTGTACAGGGCGTCCTCGACCTGCCGCGAGGCGACCAGGACCCCGCCGGAGTTGATGACGTCCTTCACCCGGTCGACGATGGTGAAGTATCCGTCGGCGTCCCGCACGGCGAGGTCGCCGGAGTGGAACCAGCCGTCGCGGAACGCCTCCGCCGTCTCCTCGGGTTTGTCCCAGTACCCCTCGCAGAGCTGCGGGGAGCGGTAGACGATCTCGCCGGGCGTGCCCGGGGGGACCTCCTTGCCGTCCTCGTCGACGACCCGGGCTTCGACGAAGAGCACGGGACGGCCGCAGGAGTCCATGCGGCCCTCGTGCTCGCCGGGACCGAGGACGGTGGCGAGGGGGCCGATCTCGCTCTGGCCGAAACAGTTGTGGAAGGCGAGCTCGGGCAGACGGGCGCGCAGCCGCTCCAGGACGGGCACCGGCATGATCGACGCCCCGTAGTACGCCTTGCGCAGCCCGCCGAGGTCCCGGGTGGCGAAGTCGGGCCGGTTGGCCAGGCCGATCCAGACGGTGGGCGGCGCGAAGAGGCTGTCGACGCGGCCCGCCTCGATCAGGTCGAAGATCGTGTCGCCGTCGGGTGCGTCGAGGATGACGTTGGTCGCGCCGACGGCGAGGTAGGGCAGCAGGAAGACGTGCATCTGCGCCGAGTGGTACAGCGGCAGCGCGTGCGCGGGCCGGTCGTCCTCGCGCAGACCGAGGGCGGTCAGGGCACTGAGGTACTCGTGGACCAGGGCCCGGTGGGTCATCATCGCGCCCTTGGGCAGGGCGGTGGTGCCCGAGGTGTACAGCAACTGCACCAGGTCCTCGGCGCCCGGCCCGGGGCCCTCGTGGGCGGGCGCGGAGGCCAGCAGCGCCAGCAGCCCGTCGCCGGTGTCCCGCAGCGGCATGGTCCGTACGCCGTCGGGGAGGCGCCCGGCGAGGCCGGGGTCGGCGAGGACCAGCGTGCTGCCGGACTGGCGGACGATGTAGGCGAGGTCGTCGCCGGTGAGGTGGTGGTTGACCGGCACATGGACCAGTCCCGCGCGGGCGCAGGCGAGGAAGGCGATCAGGTAGGCGTCCGAGTTGTGCCCGTAGGCGCCGACCCGGTCGCCCGGGGCGAGTCCCTGGCCGAGCAGGACGCTCGCCGCGCGGGAGACGGCGCTGTCCAGTTCCTCGTACGTCCAGCGGCGCTCGCCGTACTCCACCGCGAGGCGCGTGGGGGTGCGCCGGGCGCTGCGCCGCAGCATCCCGTCGACCGTGCTGCCGTGTCCTGCTGTCATGACAGCCGATCCTCGACCGACCGCGGGGCGGGGTCAAGACGCCTGCGCGGCCCGGCCGGCCGCGACCGGCCGCGCGGCGGGCTCCCGCGGCCCGCCGTCCCGTCCACCGCCACCGCGATGCCGCCGGGCACGGCGGTGGGTGCACCGCCGCCCCGTTGGACGCGGCCGGGCGGCCTCCGTCCGGGCGGTGGCGGCCCGCCAACGGCACCGATGCCCGCAATACATGCCGAATGACACGGAGCGCACTACGGTGCTGCTGACCGTGGACTCGCGTGGGAGGCCGTGGACCGCTCGGCCCGGGGGCCGTGTGTCCCGCGCTTGCGCGGCCTGCCACCCGGACGGTGCTCCCGCGGCGCCGGCGCGCCGGGGCGGTGCGCCGTCCGGTGGCGCCGGCCGCCGCCCCGACCGCGCCCGCGACGAGCCGGGCGGCGGGGCCGCGTTTGGGCCCCGGGCCGCCGTCGTGTGGGGCCCGGACGTCCCCTTGCCGGCGCCGGACGATCGGTGGCCGGAGCGGTGCTGGGCGTTCTCGCGCTGGCTCTCGGCTGGATCGAGCTGTGACCGCGGGTGCCGCGCCCACGGCGCCCCTCGGGAAAGGAACGTATGAGCTCCCACTCCCCGGCCGCGTCCGCCCACGGTGTCCACTCCGAGGTCGGCCGGCTCCGCAAGGTCCTGGTGTGCGCGCCCGGCCTGGCGCACAGGAGGCTGACCCCCACCAACGCCGCCGAGCTGCTGTTCGACGACGTGATGTGGGTGGAGAGCGCCCAGCGCGACCACGCCGACTTCGTCCGGCAGTTGAACGACCGTGGTGTGGAGGTCGTGGAGCTGCACGAGCTGCTCGCCGAGACGGTCGCCCTGCCCGAGGCGCGCGCCTGGCTGCTCGACCGGAAGATCGTCACCAATCAGGTGGGCATCGGGCTGGTCGACGACACGCGCGCCTACCTGGACGGGCTGCCGCCGCGCCGGCTGGCCGAGTACCTGATCGGCGGCCTGGCCACCACGGACCTGCCGGAGGAGTTCCGCTCCGGCTACCTCTCCCTCGCGCGGGAGTCGACCGGTGCGCGCGAGTACCTGATGCCGCCCCTGCCCAACACGCTGTACACCCGGGACACCACCTGCTGGCTCTACGGCGGGCTCACCCTCAATCCGCTGTACTGGCCCGCCCGGCACGACGAAACGCTGCTGATGAAGGCCGTCTACACCTTCCATCCGGACTTCCGCGACTCCACCGTGTGGTGGGGCGATCCCGAGGAGGACTGGGGCCAGGCGACGATCGAGGGCGGTGACGTGATGCCCATCGGCCGGGGGGTCGTCCTGATCGGCATGAGCGAACGCACCTCCCGGCAGGCCATCACCCAGGTCGCCGCCGCCCTGTTCCGCAACGGCGCCGCCGAGCACGTCATCGTCGCCGCCATGCCCAAGCTGCGGGCGGCGATGCACCTGGACACCGTCTTCACCTTCGCGGACCGGGATCTGGTCACGGTGTATCCGCGCATCGTGGAGTCGATCCACACCTTCTCGCTCTACCCGACGGACAAGATGTACGGCCTGGACGTCATCGACGAGGGCTCCCGGCCCCTGGTCGACGTGGTGGCCCGGGCGCTGGGGCTGAAGGCCCTGCGCGTGGTGGAGACCGGCGGTGACGTCTACGCCTCCGAGCGGCAGCAGTGGGACAGCGGCAACAACGCCGTCGCCGTGGAGCCCGGCGTCGTCTTCACCTACGACCGCAACACCCGGACCAACGCCCTGCTGCGCGACGCGGGCGTCGAGGTCGTCCCCATCGTCGGGGCCGAACTGGGACGGGGCCGCGGGGGCGGGCACTGCATGACCTGCCCCCTCGTCCGTGACCCGGTCGACCACTGAACCGGCGCGACCGCCACCGCGTACGGGCCTGCCCGGCCCGGCAGTACCCATCACCGCGGTGGTGGAGCATCATGAGGGCGGGCTCCCCCGCTCACCCCCGACCCCGGCACGACCCCGAAGACGGAGAACACACGATGGCGTCAGCCGGCACGGCGACGGACCTGGCATCCCTCTACCGCGACCTCCACGCCCACCCCGAGCTCGCCTTCCAGGAGACACGCACCGCCCGGATCGTCGCCGGCCGGCTCCGGGCCCTGGGGTACGAGACCGCCACCGGGGTCGGCGGAACGGGGGTGGTGGGGGTGCTGCGCAACGGCGACGGACCCACCGTGCTGCTGCGCGCCGACATGGACGGCCTGCCCGTCAGGGAGCAGACCGGCCTGCCCTACGCCAGTACCGCCGTCGCCACCGACGGCGGCGGCGAGACGGTTCCGGTCATGCACGCCTGCGGCCATGACGTGCACGTCACCTGCCTGCTGGGCGCGGCAGCCGAGCTCGCCGCGCACCGCCACACCTGGCGGGGCACCGCCCTGCTGGTCTTCCAGCCGGCCGAGGAGACCGGCCAGGGCGCCCGGGCGATGGTCGACGACGGCCTCTACGACCGGTTCGGCCGGCCCGCCGTCGTCCTGGGCCAGCATGTCGCTCCCCTGCCGGCCGGGGTCCTCGGGCTGCACCCCGGGGGTGCCTTCGCCGCCTCCGACTCCCTCTCCGTCGTCCTGCACGGGCGGGGCGGCCATGGTTCCCGGCCGGAGACGACCGTCGATCCCGTCCTGATGGCCGCGGCCACCGTGATGCGTTTGCAGGGCATCGTCTCCCGCGAGGTCGCCGGGTCCTCCACCGCGGTCCTGACCGTCGGGGCCCTGCACGCCGGCACCCGCGGCAACATCATCGCCGACCGGGCCGAACTCTCGCTGAGCGTGCGCACCTTCGAGCCGTCCGTGCGGGAGACGGTGCTGGCCGCCGTCGAGCGGGTCGTCCGGGCCGAGGCCGCGGCCTCCGCGGCACCCCGCGAGCCGGACATCACCCTCACCGAGTCCTTCCCCTCCGTGTTCAACGACCCCGGCGCCTGCGCCCTCGCCGAGCGGGCCTTCACCGCCGGTCTCGGTCCCGGCCGGGTCGTCGATCCCGGGCCCGTCACGGGCAGCGAGGACGTCGGCATCCTCGCCACCGCCGCGGACGCGCCCTGCGTCTACTGGCTCCTGGGCGGCGCGGACCCGGAAGCCTTCGCGCACGCCACCGGCCCGGAAGCCGTCCAGCACGTCGTCCGCGGTCTTCCCTCCAACCACTCCCCCCGCTTCGCCCCGGTCGTCGAACCGACCCTCGCAACCGGTGTGGCCGCCCTGGTCTGCGCGGCCCGCGCCTGGCTGCCCGGGCCCGCCTGACCCGTACGCGGCCCGGGTCCGCGGCGCCCGCCGGAGCTCGGCGGAACCCGGTCCTCCGTGCCCGCCCCATTGACACGCTCTCCCGTCGACAGGAAAGTTTCACCCCGCACGGCATTCCCGGAAAGATACTTTCAGCCCTGGGCGGCGGGAGGCTTCCGATGGCGGAAGAGGCGGCGAGCGGACTCACCCGGCGGCACCTGGGCGCCCGCGCCCTGGCCCTGGGCGGGGCGGTGGCGATCGCGCCCTTCGCCGCCGGACCCGCGTCGGCCGTCCCGGACCGGGCGCGGCGGCGGCCGACCCTGCGTCACGGCACCGCCGAGCGCGCCGGTCTGCTCCCCTCCCATCTGCGGCAGCTCGTCAGTGACGCCGAGGCGTTCCTCGGTCCCTCACCCCGGCACCCCTGGTACGCGGGGGCCGTGCTGCTCGCCGGACGGGGCGGCACCGTGGCGCTGCACGAGCCGATCGGCATGGCGGTGCGCTACCGGGCGTACGACGAGAAGACCGACACCGGCGTCGAGTTCCCGGCCGGCTCGCAGATCCCCATGACCCGGGAGACCGTGTTCGACCTGGCGTCGGTGTCGAAGCTGTTCACCTCGCTCCTGGCCGTGCAGCAGATGGAGCGGGGCGCCCTGCGGCTGGAGGCGGCGGCCGCCTCCTATGTGCCGGAATTCGGGCGGGCCGGCAAGCAGGACGTCACCATCCGTCATCTGCTCACCCACACCTCGGGGTTCCGGGCCTGGATACCCCTGTACGACGCGCCGACGTACGAGGAGAGGATCCGGCTCGTCCACGACGAGGCGCCCGTCGCGCCGCCCGGCACCGCCTACCTGTACTCCGACCTGAACCTCATCGCGCTCCAGCTGGTGCTGGAGCGGATCACCGGCCGCCCCCTGGACGCCCTCCTGCGCGAGGAGATCACCGGCCCGCTGGGGCTGCGCCGCACCCGCTACAACCCGCCCGCCTCCTGGAGGGCGCGGATCGCGGCCACCGAGGACGCCCGCAGACCCTGGTCCGGGCTGGACCGGGGGCTGGTGTGGGGCGAGGTGCACGACGAGAACGCCCACAGCCTCGGGGGCGTCGCGGGGCACGCGGGGGTCTTCTCCTGCGCGTGGGATCTGGCGGTCCTCGCCCGGACGCTGCTCAACGGCGGTTCCTACGGCCGGGCGCGCATCCTGCGCCCGGAGTCGGTGGAGCTGATGTTCACCGACTTCAACACGGCCTTCCCCGGCGACGAACACGGGCTCGGCTTCGAACTGCACCAGCACTGGTACATGGGCGCGATGGCCACGCCGCGCACCGCCGGGCACACCGGCTTCACCGGGACCTCGCTGGTCCTGGACCCGACGACCGACTCGTTCTTGGTCGTACTGGGCAACTCGGTGCATCCGGTGCGTCGTTGGCGGTCCGGTTCGGCGCCGCGCGTGGCCGCCGCGAACAACCTGGCGCGGGCCGTGCCGGTCCGTCCCGCGCGGGGACGGACCGCCTGGTTCTCCGGGATGCACAACGGCGCCACGGCGACGCTCGCCCTGCCGGTCCTGGACACCTCCGCCGGCGGCGCCCGGCTGACGTGCGCCCTGTGGTGGGACACGGAGCCGGGACCGGACAGGCTGACCTTGGAGGCCACGGAGGACGACGGCGCCACCTGGCGGCCGGTCCCCTTCACGACCGCCCGCGCGGGCGGTCGGCCGCGGCACCATCCCTCGGGCTCGGTGACCGGCTGGTCCGGGCGGGTCTGGCACCGGCTCGCCGCGGATCTCCCGGCCGCCCGGCGGCTCACGGCGCGCTGGCGGTACGCGACCGACCGGCTGTACGTGGGCCGCGGGGCGTACGTCGACGGCCTGCGGGTCGAGGCGTCCGGGGGCGTCCTCTTCGACGAGGCCCGCCCGGCGGACGCGGCGCGGATCGAGGCGGCCGGCTGGGCGGCGTCGGCCGACTGAGCCGCACGGGGCCGCCTGGCCCGCCGGGTCCGGGCGGCCGTGGTGGCGGCCGGGCGCTACTCGTTGAAGACGGCCTTCTGCACCTCGTTGGGTCCGTCGAAGCGGTCCTGCTTCAGGCCGTCGAGACGGCTGACCACCTTCTCGTCCGCCTTGTTCTTGCGGGCACGTTCCACCAGGTGCTTCTTGTCCGTCGGGTAGTCCATGCCGCTGAGGGCCTTCTGCAGGTCGATGGGGCTGAGGTCCGCCATGGCAGCCTCCCTCTAGTGGTACGTCACGGAATTTCCGTTATGTCGCGGTACCCCTCCCGCGACGACGCATGCGCCCGTCAGTCCCGCGATGCCTCCAGCACCGCCATGGCCGCGTTGTGCCCGGGCACCCCGCTCACTCCGCCGCCGCGCACCGCGCCCGCCCCGCACAGCAGCACGTTGGGGTGCGCGGTCTCAACGCCCCAGCGGCCGGTGCCCTCCCCGGCGTGGGGCCAGGACAGGTCACGGTGGAAGATGTGGCCGCCGGGCAGCCCGAGGTCCCGTTCCAGGTCCAGGGGGCTCTTGGCCTCGATGCACGGCCGCCCCTCCGCGTCCCTGGCCAGGCAGCCGGCGAGGGGTTCGGCCAGGTGGGCGTCGAGCTGCGCGAGCGTCGCCCGCAGCAGCCGCTCGCGGACGGCGTCGTTGTCCCGGGCGAAGAGCCGGGCCGGGGCGTGCAGACCGAAGAGGGTGAGGGTGTGATGGCCCCGCCCGGCCGGACCGGGCCCGAGGATCGTCGGGTCGGTGAGCGTGTGGCAGTAGATCTCCGAGGGCGGCACCGCGGGCACGCGGCCGGCGGCCGCCTCGGCGTGGGCCGCGGCGAGCTGCTCGTAGCCCTCGGCGACGTGGAAGGTCCCGGCGAACGCCTCGCGCGGGTCGACCGCGCGGTCCCGCAGCGCGGGGAGCCGCTCGAGCACCATGTTCACCTTGAGCTGGGCGCCTTCGGCCGGAGCCGGTGCCGGGCCCGAGGTCAGTGCCGCCAGCTCCTGCGGGGAGGCGTTCACCAGGACGTGCCGTGCCGCGGCGACGCCCTCGCCGTCGGTGGTCCGGTAGGTGACCTCCGCCGCGTCGCCGTCGGTGGTGATCCGCACCGCCTCGTGCCCGGTGGCCAGGACGGCGCCCGCCGCGCGGGCCGCCCCGGCCAGCGCGTCGGTGAGGGCGCCCATTCCGCCGACGGGCACGTCCCAGGCGCCGGTGCCGCCGCCGATCACGTGGTAGAGGAAGCAGCGGTTCTGTTTCAGCGAGGGGTCGTGGGCATCGGCGAAGGTGCCGATCAGGGCGTCGGTGAGAACCACGCCGCGCACCAGGTCGTCGGTGAAGTGCTCCTCGATCGCGACGCCGATCGGCTCCTCGAAGAGGGCCCGCCAGGCGTCCTCGTCGTCGATCCGGCGGCGCAGCTCCTCGCGGGTGGGCAGCGGCTCGGTGAGGGTGGGAAACACCCGCTGGGCCACGCGCCCCGTCATGCCGTAGAACCGCCGCCATGCCTCGTAGGCGCGGTCCGAACCGGTGAGCCGCGCGAACGAGGCGCGCGTCCGCCGCTCGCCGCCGCCGACGAGAAGCCCGGTGGGCCGCCCGTCGCGCTCCACGGGCGTGTACGAGGAGACGGCGCGCGGGCGCACGCGGAAGTCCAGGCCGAGGTCGCGCACGATCTTCCGGGGCAGCAGACTGACCAGATAGGAGTACCGGGACAACCGGGCGTCGACGCCGGTGAACGGCCGCGCGGAGACGGCCGCGCCGCCCGTGTGCCCGAGCCGCTCCAGCACCAGCACCGAGCGCCCGGCCCGGGCGAGGTAGGCGGCGGCGACCAGGCCGTTGTGGCCCGCGCCGACGACGACGGCGTCGTAGCTGCCCCGTACCCCGCGTGCGGTCATGGTCCTTGCTAGCACGCGGCCGCCGGGGGCCGCCAGAGGGGCACCCGCGGCGGCCCCGCGGCACAGTCGTCAGCCGAGGGTGGTGAGGAAGTCCGTGCACGCCTTGGCGCAGGCCCGGCACGCCTGCGCGGTCTCCGCGGCGCCCGGGTGCTGGTCGAAGACGTGCGCGCTCTCCAGGCACACCTGCCGGCACCACTCGACCTGGACGCGGATCGCCTCCTCGTCCACCTGGTTCTGTTCGGACAGCACGCGGCAGGTCGCGTCGCACACCTCCGCGCACATGATGCCCTTGCGTCGGACGAGTTCCTGGTTCTCGGCCCCGTCCGGATCCACGAGGCTCGCCCGCACCGCGCACGCGCGGGCGCACTCGGTACACGCCTGCGCGCAGGCGAAGCGGTCCTCCAGGAACCGGAAGAGCTCCTGCTGGGATGTCGTCGATGTCACAGGGCGCGGGTAGCCCCCGCTGGAAGCGTCAAACCCGCCCGCCGGCCAGTGTTCCCAAGGGTTCCGGCCGTTTTCGGACTCCCGCGCCGGGCACCCGTGGACCTTCGGTCAGCCACGAGAGAACGGAGGTGGGTCCCGTGCCGGGACGTGAGGAACTGCCGTCGACCCTGGAGCGGTCTCCGCAGGACGCCCAGCGCACCTGGATCAAGGCGCACGACTCGGCCGTGGAGGAGTACGGCGAGGGCGAGCGGGCGCACCGGGTGGCGTACGGCGCGCTCAAACACAAGTACGAGAAGGTCGGCGACCACTGGGAGCGCAAGGAGGGCGGCCGCAAGGGGCCGTCGGACCCCCGCTCGGCCCGGCCGCGGCAGCAGGGCGGCCGCAGCGGGGAGGGCGTCGACGAGCAGGCGTCGAAGGAGCACCTGTACGAGGTCGCCAAGCGGCTGGGGGTCGAGGGACGGTCGCGGATGAGCAAACCGGAGCTGCTCGACGCGATCCGCAAGGCGAACCGTTCGCAGACGCGAGCGGCCCGGTCCAGGTGATCCGGTTGACCGGGGCCGCTCGGGGTACTCGCGTGCCATGACTACCGCATGGATGGAACTGGCCGCGGGCCGTGGCGCCCTCGGTGTCGGGCTGGGCGTGGCCGCCGTCGTGGTGGTGGCCCTGCTGATCGGAGCCTTCGCGATCGGTATCCGCAGCAAGCGCCGGGAGTCGCCCCCGCCCCGCCCGGAGGAGCAGCCCCAGATGCCCGCCGGGGGCCCGGTCCGCGAGGTGAGGGAGAACCGCGAACCCGACGAGATGCCCCGCAGCGATGAGCGCCTGACGCCGCACCAGCTCAAGGGGCACGGGAACATGGGCGACCGTTCCGCCACGACGGGGGAACGGCCCCGCTGGGACGAGGGCAGCAGCGGCTCGTTCGGCAGCGGTGGCACGGGCGGGCGCTGATCCGGCGCCGCCTGACCGCCGTGTCCCCGGCCGTGCCCGCAAGGCCGCCGCACAGAGGAAGTGAGAACCATGGCCGACCCCGCCCGCAACACCCTTCCCCTGCCCGATTACGACCATCTGCCGATCGGCGGGCTGGAGAGCCGGATCCGGTCGCTGGGTGTCGAGGAGGTGGAGGAGCTGCTGGCGTACGAGCGGTCGCACGCCGACCGCCTGCCGGTGACCGAGCTGCTGGCATCCCGCCTGGAGCAGCTGAAGTCCGGCGCCGAGCCGTCCTCGGGAGACCCCGGCGCCCTGCGCCCCGAGCAGAGCCGGGGCCGCACCGGCTCCCCCGTGTCGCCGGCGACGTCACCGCAGCCCATGAGCCCGCCGCCGCACGGCACTCCCGACCAGCGCGGCAAGCCGAAGGGGAACCGCCCGTAACACGCGTGGCGTCCCCCCGGCCCGCGGGCCGGTGAAACCATGCGGGGGCGGCTGCCGCACCGGGCGACCGGTGCGGCAGCCGCCCCGCTGTCGTGTCCCGCCCCTTCCGGCGGTCCGGAGGCGCGGGCCCCGGGGTGACCCGCGCCCCTCGCCGACCGCGCCCGCCCGGCCGCCCCCGATGGCCGGGCGGGCTTTCGCACGTCAGGCGCCGTGGTGGGCGCGGACGGCCGCTCAGCGCCCCCACGGTGTCGTGTCCCCTGCCCCGGCTCGTCGGCATACTCGGCTCCCTCCCTCGCCCTGGTCCCGGGAGCGGTGCGCCCAGGTCCCCTGACTGTTGCGCGCCCGGGGACGCCCGCACACGTGAGCTGCGCCACCCGGCACGCACGGGGGACCTGGCAGGCGAGTCGGCCCTCCCCCACCGCGTCGTCCGCTCCCGCCCGGGCGCACACGGCGGACACGGTCGGGCAGGACGCCGACGCCGCGGTGCGGGGCGGGACGGTTCCTGCGGGCCCACCGCCCGGCCTTCTCCCGGCGACAGCGCGCCGCCGCGCCCCGGGCGGCGGGGACACGGCGACGAGGGGGCCCGTCAGGTACGCGAGCGTGCTGCGGGAGGCCCGTCCACGGCCCGTACCGAGACGAGCACGACCAGCAGGGACACGAGCCCGGCACCGGCCGCGGCCCAGATCCCCGCCCTGGTCCCGAGGGGCAGCAGCGTCGCCGCGGCGAGCGCCGCGCCCAGTTCCCGGCCACCGGCCGTGACGCCGGAGGCGACCCCCTCCCTGCCCGCCACGGCCCGCGCCAGTCCGGCCGCCGAGGTGGTCGGCACCAGCAGGCCCCAGCCCATGCCGAGGAGGACCAGCAGTACGAGCAGCAGGCCGTACCGTTCGAAGACCAGCGGCATGGGGATCAGGACCGCGACGACCAGCACGGAGCCGAGGACCATGGCCCCGCGTACGCCGAGCCGGCCGATCACCCGCCCGGCCGCCAGCGCGGCCACGATGTTGCCGCCGGCCAGGGGCAGCAGGGCCACCCCCGCCTGGAAGGCGGACATGCCCAGCCGGTCCTGGAGTCCCATGCTGACGATGTACAGGGTGCCGAAGAACGCGGCCGTGCCGACGACGGTCACCACCGCGTTGGCGCTGAAGGGGACGTCCCGGAGCTGGCCGAGCGGGAGCATCGGCGCGGCGGAGCGCCGCTCGACCCGGCCGAAGAGCCACACCGCCGCGGCCGCCGCCACCGCGCCCGCGGCGAGGGCCCAGGCCGGGAGGGCGCGCCAGTCGTGGGCCAGGAAGGCCACCAGCCCCAGCAGCACCACCATCACGACCAGGCCCGGCAGGTCGAGCCGGGCTCCTCCGCCGCGCAGCAGCGGCAGAACGGGGCGGCCCACCAGCGCGAAGGCGACCGCGAGCACGGCCACGACCAGGAACATGGCCCGCCAGGACGACACCGACACCAGCGCCCCGCACAGCACGGGCCCCAGCGCGGCCCCGAGCGCGTTCGCCCCCGCCCACATGCCGATCGCCCAGGAGAGCCGGCCGGGAACGTCCTGGTACACGAACTGGATGAGGGTGAGCGCCGAGGGCAGCACCAGTGCCGCGCCGATCCCCTGGCCGAAAGTGCCGACGACCACCACGGCCGCCGTGGGGGCGGCGGCCGCGACCAGGCTGAAGGCGGTGAAGACGCTCAGTCCGCCCAGGAAGACGCGGCGGGCGCCGAAGCGGTCGGTCAGCGCGCCGCCCGTGAGGGACAGCATCGCGAAGGCGAGGGTGTAGCCGGACAGCACCCAGCCGATCGCGGTCCCGCCCGCGTGGAAGGTCGAGCGGATGGCCGGGGAGGCGATGTTCAGGCCGGAGGTCAGCAGGATGACCAGCAGGGTGCCCAGGCTCGCGCTCGCCAGGACCAGGCCGGGTGAGCGCCGGCGGGGGGCCGCCGCGGCGCGCGCTGCGGGTTCCGCGAGGGCGGGGATGACGTGCTCGCTGTGCATGCCGCTCACGTTATAGATAGTTCGCGAACGAAGCAATTGGGGGAAGTGCCGGTCACGCACCCCGTACGCGACGGCGGCGGTTAGCCTGGTCGCACCCTCCTCGCCCGCAGGAGGGCCGGAACGACCTCTGACCGTCCTGACAACCCCGACACCTTCCCAGCGATCTCTTAGAGAAAGAGCGAACGAACATGTCCGCGTCGGACGCCGTCGACACCGCCTCCCAGGAGTGGGCCGCCTCCTGCCCCCGGCTCGACGTCTCCCCCAGCGAGGTGCTGGCCCGCATCCAGCGCCTGGGCCACCTGATCGACGAGGCCCAGAACCGGCGTCTGCGCCGGCGCCCCGGGATGCTGGTGAGCAACCTCGGCGACTTCGACGTACTGCGCGCGCTGCGCCGTGTCGGCCCGCCCTACGCCCTCACCCCGGGCCGCCTGCGGCAGGCCATGCTCGTCTCCGGCGCCGGCCTGAGCGGCCGGCTGAAGCGTCTGGAGCAAGAGGGGTGGATCACCCGGACCACCTCCCCCGAGGACGGCCGCTCGACCATCGTCCGGCTCACCCCCGAAGCGGTGGCCGACCTCGACCGCGACCTGGAGAACCACTTCGCCTTCGAGTCCGACCTCCTCAGGTCGCTCGGCGCGGACGAGCGCGGCCGGATCGCCGACGGTCTGCGCACCCTCCTCCTCGATCTGGAAGCGCGGCTCGGCTGACGTGCGCCACGGCGCGCTCACGCGGCCGGGCGAGCCGGGCGGGACACGGGCGGGGCATCCGGCCGGCGCCGGTCACGGCGCGGCCGCCCGCCGACGGTGCGGCGGCGTGGCTACCGGGCCGGCGGAAGCCGGTAGACGGAGACGTGGGAACGGGATTCGGCGGTGAAGGGGGCACCGGCCCAGTCCGCGTGCCTGCTCTCGCGCTCGAACCCGGCGAGTTGGGCCATGAGGTCGAGCTCGGCCGGCCAGATGTAGCGGTGCGGGCTGCGGAACAGCCGCGCCTGTCCGGCTTCGTCGAAGCGGAAGTGGTGCGACACCACGTGCTGACGCAGCACGTCGTAGGTGTCCAGACCGATGCGGCCAGGCTCGTTCTGCCAGACGGTGGCCGTCCGGCCCGGTGGCAGCGTGCGCAGTTCGGGCACCCAGAGCTCGACCACGAACCGGCCACCGGGCACGAGGTGGCGGGCGGCGTTGCGGAAGCAGGCCACCTGCTCGGCCTGGGTCAGCAGGTTGGAGATGGTGTTGTAGACGAGGTAGACCAGGGAGTACTCCCCGGGGGCGACCGCGGTCGCCATGTCACCGATGACCACGGGGATCGTCGCTTCGTCCGCCTTGGTGCGCAGTTGCTCCACCATCGGCGGTGACAGCTCGATGCCGGTGACCGGCACCCCCCGCTCGGCGAGCGGGACGGCGACCCGGCCGGTCCCGATGGCGAACTCGAGCGCCGCCCCCCGCCCGGCCAGCCGGGCGAGGCGGTCGACGGCCGGCTCCAGCACCTCGGGGGCGAACATGCCGGACCCGGGCGTGTCGTAGTTCCGGGCCGTCTCGGCGCCCCACATCTCCTCCTGCCGCACAGGACCAAGGCTCCCGGCGGCACCGCGTGATGTCCAGCGAATATCTCAGCGCGGCGGGGGGCTCTGCCGCCGCGGCGCCGGCCGCTTCGGCCTCCGGAGGGCTCCGTGTGCGGCGTCGCGCGGTGGGCCGGTGCCGCCGGGGTGCGGCGGCACCGGCACCGGGTCAGCCGCGCGCCGCCAGCAGGCCGCCGATCTCCTCGTGCAGTCGCTCCGGCAGCCGGAGGGACCAGCGGGCCGCGGCCTCGGCGCTCAGGTCCCGGCTCCAGCTCCAGCTGTCGCGGGCCGCCGTGCGGACGTCGAGGTCACGGGCGGCACAAGTGGTGGCGGTGTACCGCTCCTGGTCGGAGGCGGGCAGATCCTGTTCCAGTGCCCGGCTGGGGGTCAGCCAGTGGGCGGTGCTGCCGCGCAGCAGACGGCAGAGCTGCAACTGCTGGGGCGCGATGACGGTGTGCAGCAAAGCATGGGCGCGGGCGATCTCACCGCGGTTCAGCACATGGGCGAGCATGAGGGTCCAGTTGGCCAGCTCGTCGGTGAGCCGCTGCGCGGTGGTGACGGGCTCGGGCGGGCGGAAGGCGGCGAGCCGCCGCGCGGCCCGGGTGAGCCGGCCGGTGCGGTCCAGGAGGACGGCGGCCTCGGGCCGCGGGAGGTGGACCATCCCTTCCCAGGCGGGGACTTCGTCGATGCCCGGACCGGCCGCGGTGACGTGGAACTCGCCGCGCATCAGGTCGTCGAAGACCACCGCGAGGATGCCGTACATGTTGGTGTACGCCAGCTCCAGCGGCGCGAGTCGTTCCAGGAACGCGCGGGCGTCGAAGCTGTCGACGTGCGCGTCCTGGACGTAGAGGTAGGCCTCGAGGTCGGAGTGGGCGTCCGCCTCGCCGAGGGTCCAGGAGCCGTAGAGCAGGACGCCTTCGAGGTGCGGTTCGGCCCGGGCGATCTCACGCAGGCGGGCGATCCGGGCGTCGAGCACGGGGGAAGCAGAGCGGTGGGACATGAGTCGGTTCTCTCCTGAGCGGGCGTGCGGGCACGCCGAAGAAGGGCCCGGCGCGGCCGGGCGGATGACCGTGGACCGTGTCGTGCCGGTCTGCTCAGGAGACGCCCATGGCGGGGATGTTAACGCCTGTGGCCGGCCGCGTCGCGGGAAAGGCCGGGCGGGAAGTCCTCGTCGGCCGAAAGCGGGCGGTCCCGCCCGGGTTCTTCCGCCCGTTCCCGGCTCCGGGCGCGACCCGGCCGGCGGACACCCGCCGAGAGCCGGCTTCCGGTTCTCCCCCCTCCGGCGGGTGTCCGGCACCGGACGGCGCACGGGGGCGTGGCCCCCTGGGTGCGGTCCCGTGGCGAGGGCGTCCGGCGGTTCAGTTCACCCGGTCGGCGAAGCCCTCGGGCAGGTCGTGCGGCCCGACCGCGACGACGGTCTCGTCGTTCTCGCCGACGTACTCGAAGAGGGTGATGCGCGCGAACTCGGGCACGACGTAGATCGGGTAGGTGGGCCCGGCGTCCCGGTAGGCGCGCATCTCGTCCAGGTGCTCGTTCTGGTAGAGCACCGTCTTGCCGCCGTCCTGCTCGATCCACTGCGGGAAGAAGATGGTGCCGTGCAGGACGCGCCGGCCGGGCAGCACGTTGACGACGACGCAGGTGCCGGTCGGCTCGGTCCAGGAGACCTTGTAGACGTCCTCGGCGAGCCGCACCAGATCGACTTCCTGGTCCTTGACCCAGCGTCCGCCGACCATGCCGCTGTGGATGCGGTAGTCGATGGTCGTGGCGTTCTTCACGTACATCTCGTACTGCCAGCCGTTGGCATAGGTGTAGATGAACCGGTGCCCGGTGATCCGGGACAGGTCCTGCGGCGGGACGGGGTTCTCGACGGTGGTGGGGGTCTCGTTCTCGATGATCATGGTGCTCCTTGCCGTGCTGCGGGCGGCGGACCGCGCCGGCCTGGGGGTTCGGCCGGTCCGCGCTTCCGCCTCCCCTCACGACTGTGCCACAAAATATGTTTGTGTCAAAAATTTATGCGTCGGGTCCACAATGGAGCCATGCCAGGCATGCGCGGAAGTCACACGACGGCTGTCTCTTATACCCATCTCCGAGCCCACGAGACACTCGCTAATCTCGGATGCCGTCTTCTGCTTGAAAAAAAAAAAACCATCTTTGAGAGCGTGTGGCACGTCACCGGCG
>NZ_WYCT01001096.1 GCF_011008945.1 Streptomyces harenosi | reverse complement strand
GGTGAGGGTGCCGTGGATCCGGTGGACGCGGCGTTCTGGGGTGCGGTGGAGCGTGCGGACGTCGAGGGTGTGGCGGCGTTGGTGGAGGGCGTGGAGGCGGGGGTGTGGGAGCCGGTGGTTCCCGCGCTGTCGGCGTGGCGTCGTGGCCGGCGGGCTCAGTCGACGTTGGACGGGTGGCGGTACCGGACGGTGTGGCGTTCGGTGCCGGTGGCGTCGTC
>NZ_WYCT01001095.1 GCF_011008945.1 Streptomyces harenosi | reverse complement strand
CGCCTACGCGGACGCCTCAGCGACATGCTCGACCTCATACAGGAGATCGAGAACCAGGATCTACCCTCGCAAACCGGGCGAAAAGAGGCCATCGACCTGCCGGAGTAAAAGGAAATGTGGGCCCACATCTCCCTTAACACCGGTACCTGGGGCTAGAGTCGGCGCATGCCGTACGCGCCCGAATACCTCCACCTCGTCATCCCCGACGTCCGCTTCGAGGCATGGCTCTACGGCCGCAACTCCGAC
>NZ_WYCT01001094.1 GCF_011008945.1 Streptomyces harenosi | reverse complement strand
CGAGAGCATGGTCGGCCGGCTCACCGGCGCGGGCCTGGTCATCGACGACGTGCGTCCGGTCAATCCGTACCTGCACGCCTTCGACTGCACGGTCCCGGACCACCGCACCGGCTGAGGCAGGACGGCGATCGGCTGGGGGGAGGGGAACGGCTCAGGCGATGGCGTCCCGGTCCCAGCGGTAGAAGCAGTTCGCCATCGCGTCCTTGGGCGAGCGCCAGGTGGCCGGGTCGTAGGCGGTGACGTACGCCG
>NZ_WYCT01001093.1 GCF_011008945.1 Streptomyces harenosi | reverse complement strand
CCAACGATCCCGAGGCGATGCGCGCCTGGCTGGAGACCGGCTACCGCATCGCCCAGGCCGAGGACGACCGGGTCGCCATCACGCGCCTGCTCGCCGACCCCGACAGCGGCCGGCGCGTCATCGCCGAAGCCAACGCCCTCCTGGACGCCAACGATCCCGAGGCGATGCGCGCCTGGCTGGAGACCGGCTACCGCATCGCCCAGGCCGAGGACGACCGGGTCGCCATCACGCGCCTGCTCGCCGACCCCGACA